>NZ_ALCB01000075.1:0-5133 GCF_000282935.1 Actinomyces sp. ICM39 | reverse complement strand
CCCGTACACTGTTAGTCGTGAACTATCCTGCCGGATCTCGAGGTTCCCAGCCGCAGCGCGTCGCCGCCGTCATCGCTGCACACAACGTCGGACGCGCCGTCGCGGCTACCGTGCGCGCGTGCCGAGCGATACCCAGCGTTGACCTCCTCATTGTCGTCGACGATGGTTCCACGGATGACACCGGCCGCGCCGCCCGAGCCGCCGGCGCCGTCGTTGTGCGCCACTCCGTCGAGCGCGGGCGTGCCTCGGCGATCGAGACCGGCGTGAAGGTCGCCGCCATGCGCGACCGCCCTGACGGGCCGCCCCGCCACATCCTGCTTCTTTCCCCCGACCTCGGCGAATCCGCGGTCGAGGCCACCGCCCTCGTCGAGGCCGTCTTCGCCCGCCAGGCCGACATGGCGATCGCCGTCCCGGCGACGGGACGCGAGTACTCCGGCTACGGGCCGGGCGTCGCCCGCCGGCTCATCCGCCGCAAGACCGGCTGGAACTGCCACTACCCCCTCAGCTACCAGCGCTGCCTGACGCGCGAGGCCATCGACGCGGCCATGCCCTTCGCGGGCCGCTACGTGCTCGAAGCCGCCATGACTATCAGCGTGCTGCGCGCGGGCCTGTCCGTCATGGAGGTCCCCTGCAACTTCGCCCACTCTGGCGCGGACCGCTCGCTCGGCTCGCTCAACCGCCCGGCGCGCATGTTCGACGCCGTGCGCGCCACGGTCAGCCAGCTCTTCCACTCCGACGCGCGCTCGAAGCGCCGCGCCGACCATGAACAGGGGATCGGCGTGCCCTACCCGGCCCCGGCCTCGGCCCGCGACGAGGCGGAAGAATCTGATTCTTCTGACGCGCGCCCCGCGGAGATGGTCGGGTGAAGGGCCCGGATCGATTAGCCGTCGGTCGCCTGGTGGTGACCTGGTGGCTGCCCACCCTCATCGCCTGCGTCGTCGGCGCACTCTACGTCTGCTACTCGGTGGCGCAGTGGCGCGCGCTTGTCGCCCCTTCGTGGGACCTTGGCATCTTCACCGAGGCCGTCCAGGCCTACTCGCGCTTCGAGGCACCCATCGTCCCCATCAAGGGGCCCGGCTACAACCTGCTGGGTGATCACTTCCATCCGATCCTGGCGCTGCTCGGTCCGATCTTCCGTCTCTTCCCCTCCGCGCTGACCCTCCTCGTCATCCAGGACGTGCTGATAGCCGCGTCGGCCGCGCCGATCGCGCGCCTCGCGCAGCGTCTCCTCGGTCGAGGCGGCGCGCTCCTCGTCGGTCTTGCCTACGGCCTGGGGTGGGGGCTGCAGGGTGCGGTTGGCGCCCAGTTTCACGAGGTCTGCGTGGCCGTCCCGCTGTTGGCTTTCGGTGGAGTTGCCTTCGTCGAACGACGGTGGGGGGCGTGCATGGCGTGGCTGGCGCCGCTGGTTCTTGTCAAGGAGGATCTCGGGCTGACGGTCTTCGTCGCTGGACTCGCGATCGCGTGGCGCCGCAGAGACGACGGGCGTGCCGCTGTCCTGCGGTCGTTAGCGTACGCTCTGTTCGGCATCGTCGCGTTTGCGCTCACAGTCAAGGTGCTGCTCCCGGCGATGAACCCGGCGGGCACGTGGGCCTACTCGCTCGACGGCTCCGCCACCGGCGCGGGCACGCCGACCGGTGGAACCACCTCCGCCCGCGCAATCCCCTCCCTGTCGGACATTCTGACGACTCCCTCTGTCAAGCTCGTGACGCTCCTCGTCCTCGCGGCCGGCGCGGGCCTCGTGGGCACCGGGTCCCCCTGGTTCGCGCTGGTGGCTCCGACGCTCGCCTGGCGCTTCGCGGGCTCCGTCGAGACCTACTACGTGTGGGACTCGTGGCACTACAACGCCGTGCTCGTCCCCATCGCCGCGTGCTCCCTGCTGGATGTCATCGACCAGTGGCTCGCTCCCAAGCGGGCCTCTCGTTCGGCGTCCGCCTCCGCGCTTGCGGAGGCTGTGGGAGAGGATGCGCTCAACGATCTGCGCGCCGATCAGGTTGCCACGGCCTCAGAGACGCGCGGATGGCGGGTGGCCGCGTGGGCAGTCGCGTGCATCCCCGCACTGTCTCTGGCACTCACGGCCTCGTCCCTGCCAATGTGGCACCTGCCCGATCTCAAAGAGGATCCGCGCATGGCCGCCGCCCTCGGCGCGCTCGACGCGGTGCCTGAGGGGGTGAGCGTCGAGACCGACACGACGCTGCTCGCGCGCCTCGTGCCCGGTCGCGAGGTCTACTGGGTGGGAACGACTGGCACCATGGATACCCCGCCGGAGTATGTCGTCATCGATGCGCGCTCCTACGCGTGGGGCGATCAGCAGGTCGACGCCGAGTCGTGGGGGAGCGCCGCCCACCCCGGCTACTCCTACGAGACCGTCTACGCCAAGCAGGGCTTCCGCGTCGCAAGGCGTACCTCGTAAGCGGTATGTCAGTGAGGCAGCATCTCGTCGCTCACCTCGGTGTCGAATACATGTCCAATTTTAACTGGGGTTCATAAATTCACGGCGGTCGCCGGTTGCGTCACGACACCTGCATGGGTTCATCGGCGCCACGTATCAGTCGGCCCATCTTCCCGCGTCATAATACGGTCGGCAACCGTCAATGACGCGCTCCTGCGACGACGATGCGCTCGGCCCTCCCGGTGTTGTCATTTGTTGACACGCAGGTCAACAAGTCGCATATGATTGACCAGTCTGACAGTAGGAGAAAAGTATGTCCTCTCTCGCGTCTCGCCGCACCCTTGCAGCGGCCTCGTCCCTGCTTCTGGTGGCCGTTGGTCTGACCGGCTGCATAAGGCTCCCCGGCGGTGGAGGTTCGAATTCTACGGACATCGCCTCGATGAAGAACATCCCCGAAGGCATCAAGCGCGACCTCATCAGCCAGATGAACTCCGCCTCCGGCGCCGAGAAGAACAAGATCGTCGAAAAAGCCAACGCCCTGAACAACATGGTCGGCGCGCAGCTAATCGGTCAGAGCGATGGCATCTTCGAAGAACCGTTCAAGCTGGAAGAAAACGGAACGATTTCCGTTGATAAAGAGTCTTACGCATACAGACTCATGTCGGCCACTGATTACTGGCGCCTCGGCCAAGACACCTACGATCTGTGCGTCGAGCAGGACTGCCAGTACTACTCCTCATGGACCGTTGAGGTCGAAGGCAGTGACAAGGACACCACTTACGTGTGGACTATGAAGATCGACGGCCCCGATCAGCCCGCGCAACCTATCGTCCGCCGCTTCAAGGTCAAATCATAAGAACCACGCGCGGAACTGCGCGAAACACATCCCGTCACCATAAGGAGAATGCTGTGACAGATTTGGCGTACCGTCACAAGAAGCAGGAAGAAGCACTCCCTCATGCGGAGGATGGTGGGGCTGCCGTCAAGAACTCTTCGGAGAACACTAACAAGCTCAGCGCCGCGCAAGACTTCACCGCGTGGGGGAACGAAAGAGGTCCCGCAGCCATGCGTCATAGCACCGCGGGCCTGTTCGGCGACATCTCGAAGATTCTCGAGGAAGAGAATGCTCTCATCTCAACCTTCATTACCGAGACGAAGCATGTGATGGAAGCAGTCAAGGACGCCGAGTGGGATGCCGAGTACTCATTCCATAAGGTCAAGGATGCTCTTCACACGGTCTCTGATTCAGAGGCCTCACGCAATCTTAAGAAGGCTCTCGAAAACGGCGGATACGCTGTGACTGAGAAAGATGTGAAACCAGTGCCCACTTCCACTGATACTCAGGGAACCACAGGCGCCCCCTCTGACACTGGTGCTGCAACTGAGTACGACGACTAAGAGAAAAAAGGCGTTCATCATGGTGTCTTCACCCAACTATCACAAGCTCAAAACCTTTTTGTATCACGCAAGGGCCAACGGCGACCTCGAGCGCTGGGAAACCGAGCACGAGAACACTATCCATGGTTTTGATGATGCAGTAAAGCGACTCGAGGAGTATCGGCAGAGCCACGGTTTTACTGGCAAAGCTGCGGAAGCGATGGACAAGTGGGTCGAAACATCGATCGATCGAATCAACAACTACCGTAAGCAATACGAGGCCGGCCACACCGTCTACACGGCAGCACGCGATGCGATGGCAGCTGCCTACGCAGAAGGTCAAAACATCAGTGATAGCCTTCTTGACGCCGAGACCGCAGCAATGCGCGACGACAAGTTTGTCTTCGTTCCGTCCGATAAGCCTGGTGGTGGGATCGCACTCGGCCCCATGCGCATTACAACAGGAGAAGCGTACGTCGCAGGCGTCGAGGCGCAGGCGAATGCCCAGCGCGAAGAATCCTGCCAACGTGTCCTCGATACGATTAACAATCGGACCACTGACTTGTCAGGAACAATGTCGGACGTGCGCAAGGGGAAACACGTCGACATCGCCACAGTTACAGCGGATCCCGATTCGGGCGATCATGGCGGCACCACACCTTCTGACGGGAAAACCCACACTCGCGGAGATGGAGGCGGCGGTTATTCGCCGGAGAATGGTTTTGGTCGTGAGGCTGGCCGTAACGGTGAGGGCTACCCGGGCGGCTTCGATAAGCCGTGGTGGAGTGAGGCCGATGCGGCTGCTGCTCGTAACCGCGTGATCGCCTCTGGAGCCGTCCCCAAGCAGGAGCTGCCGTACGGCGAGCTGGGTTCGCGCACGAACCCGATCACTGACCCGCAGGACCTCATGGACACCGACCTGCTCCACACGCGCGTCAACGGCACCACGTATCGCAACGGCGTCGTCGGCGGCCACACCCCGGCTCCCCCCGCTGATGCGCAGCATCCACTGTGGCGCCTCAACGGCGGCGCTGCATCTGACGCTGCCATGGCTGGTCGTCTGGGTGGCGCTGGTGTGCTGGGCGCTGGCGCGCTGGGCATGCGCGGTGCCGCCCGCATGGGTTCGGGCTTTGGTGGCCTGGGCGGAGCCTCTGGCGCATCGGGTTCGGCGAACGGCCTCGGTATGGGCGGCCTGCGTGGTATCACGGGCACGACCGGTTCAGCTGGCGCTATGGGTACTTCGAACCTGCGCGTGGGCACGTACTCGGGTTCGGGTTTTGGTTCCTACACTCCCCCCGCTTCCGTGGCCGGCGCGAACGGTGCGGCCGGTGCGGGCGCTTCCGGCGTGACCGGTACGACCGGCGCCG
>NZ_ALCB01000074.1:0-3827 GCF_000282935.1 Actinomyces sp. ICM39 | reverse complement strand
TCGAAGCCCGGCCAGGCCCCGCCACCGCCCACGGGCACCGCGGCCAGGCCCCGCCACCGCAGCCAGGCCTCACCCCGCCCACGCCATAGTAATTTCGCATGCAATTCCCCTCCGGCATCGTGCTAGTCCGTATCGATCTGCGATGCTGCGTCACTTGTGTTTTTGAATTGCATGCGAAATTGTCTGGCGCTGGCCCTGGCCCTGGCACCAACGCGAGCGCAGCATCCCGGTCCTGCGTTTTCTCGGTGCCCTCCACGCCGGTGGCGATGGGGGTTTTGCGCCATGCGAAGCCCTCTGGCGGTGTGTCGTCGGCGTGTCGGAGGCGCGGATGGCGCAATTCTCCCCGATCGGTGGAGCTGGATCTGCATCTGATGCTGGTGTAACGCCCAAACCGCAGACCACCTCGGTGAAAAACGCTGAAAATGGGCTGTTATTGGCGAAGTGGTCTGCGATTTGGGTACAACGGCGTTTTGGCGTGGTGTGTTGCGCGCATGTGGGCCCCTAAACATGCGCGTTAACACCTTGAACAGCGCACGCAGAAGCGCCCGGGACCAGTCGGTCCCGGGCGCTCCCAACAACAAATGAGCTCCAAAAACTAGCGGAACAACTTCAGGGCGTTGGGCCCAATCATGAATGGCGCCAAGATCATCGACGAGCCGAGGCCCACGCTAAAGCCGGCGAGCACGTCGGTGACCCAGTGGACGCCCAGGTACAGGCGCGTCACGCAGATGAACACGATGAGCGTCAGCGCCGCGGCCCACAGCAGGTAGCGCAGACGGCGGCCGAGGCGCGTCGTCGTCAGGACCAGCACCAGGGACACGAACAGCGCGGTCACGGCCGTCGCGTGACCCGATGGGAACGAGTAGCCGTCCTCGGTGATCAGGCGTAGCGCCTCCTCGGGACGGGGACGCTCGTACAGGTGCTTGATGATGAAGCTGTTTGCGGCCGAAAACACCACGGAACACAGGATGTACAGGGCATTCATGACCTTCTTGATGAACCACCACACGGCGCCCGCCACGACCAGCGCCACGACGACCGCGCGCTTGGGGTCGAAGAGCCACGACGCACCCGTCATGAACGAGTTCATCGCCGGCGTGCGCGACGCGACGAAGTCAGACCACACCGTGGTGTCGATTGGCAGGGGACTCGTGATGAATCCGCCCGCGACGGCGACAGCCGCGACGAGGAGAAACCCGATGATCACGGGGGGAGTCAGAAGGCGACGAGCAATCATAGTGAAATCCTACCGTAGTGTCAGTCGTTGGCGCCGTACTCGTAGACCCAGCGCCCGGCTCGGCGTGAGAAGCGTGAATGCTCCCGCATCTGCCCGGATTCGCCAGTCGATACGTCCCGCCACGAGGCCACGAACGTCACGGTGCCCTCCTCGTCGGAAGGACCCCCGGCCTCGGCCCCCAGGATCTGCAAACCCGTCCACTGCGTCCCCTCCACCCAGTAGGGGGGAGCGGGGCGCGTGCGCGGGTGCCATGTGCGGAACAGGTAGTCCTCGTCGCGCAGCGCGAACGCCGTGTAGCGCGAACGCATGAGCGCCTCGGCGGTCGGAGCCACCTCGCCGTCCAGGTAGCGCCCGCAGCACTGCGCCAGCAGCGCCCCCGACCCGCACGGGCAGGTACGAGGCCGGGGCACGCCAGCGCTCGCAGCGCCGGGAGCAGCGGGGGAGGAGGTCACGCCTGGTCGCCCAGGGACGCCAGCCAGCGCTCCGCATCCAGGGCCGCACGGCAGCCGGAGCCGGCCGCCGTGATGGCCTGACGGTACGTGTGGTCCACGGCGTCACCGCACGCGAAGACGCCCGCGACGGACGTGCGCGTCGACGGTTCGTCGACCGTGATGTAGCCGGCCTCGTCGAGGGCAACCTGGCCGCGCAGGAAGCCCGTGCGGGGCAGGTGTCCGATCGCGACGAACACGCCGTCCACGGCGATCTCACGCGTGGAGCCATCCACCGTGGAGGCAAGGCGCAGGCCGGTGACGGCCTCGTCGCCCAGGACCTCCTCGACGGTCGCGTTCCACTCGAAGGAGATCTTCGGGTTGTTCAGGGCGCGCTCGGCCATGACGCGCGAGGCGCGCAGGGCGTCGCGGCGGTGCACGACGACGACCTCGGACGCGAAGTTCGTCAGGAAGGTGGCCTCCTCCATCGCGGAGTCGCCGCCGCCGATGACGGCCAGGCGACGATCCTTGAAGAAGAAGCCGTCGCAGGTCGCGCAGTAGGAGACGCCGCGGCCGGAGAACTCGTCCTCGCCGGGCACGTTCATGTGGCGGTACTCCGAGCCGGTGGCCAGGATGACGGCGCGCGCGTAGAAGACCTCGTCCTCGGTCGCCACGGCCTTCACGTCACCCTCGAGGTTGACGGCGACGACGTCCTCGTAGCGAATGTCCGCGCCGAACTTCTCGGCCTGCTCGCGCATGTTGTCCATGAGCTCGGGGCCCTGAATGCCCTCCGGGAAACCGGGGAAGTTCTCGACCTCGGTCGTGTTCATGAGCGCGCCACCCGCGGCCAGCTGACCGGCCAGCACGATGGGGGCGAGGCCGGCGCGGGCCGTATAGACCGCAGCCGTGTAGCCGGCGGGGCCCGAGCCGACGATGACGACATCGTGGACGGTGGCGCCCTCGGGAACATCAGCCGACGGGACCTGGACCTCGACGGCCTCGGGGGTCGAATCGGTGTTTTCGGCCGTCACAAGGCCTGGAATCGTCACGAAAGACATGCGTACCCTCCTTAGGGTTACTGAACGGTGAGTTCGGAGATCCACGCCCAGTTGCGGCCGTCCTGGCCCTTGGGCATCGAACGGAACTGCAGCGCAATCGAGTCGGTTTCGACAGGGGTCGGGAGCTGAATTGTGGTCGTCGGAGACAACGCAGAAGTGGCCAGCTCTGTTCCACCGCGCGGGTTCGAGGGATCCGTGACGTTACGCACGACAATCTCGCCGCCGGAGGTGGCCGGGTCCATGGTGAGCGTGACCGAGGAGATGGTGGCCTTCTGCTGGAGCTTGACAACGATCGTCACGGAGGTCTCGTCGCGGAACTGGTTGTTGTCGAACCAGCGCGACGACCAGGACGTCGACGGGTTCGAATCGATCATGTTGATCGCGCGGTCCGGGTGGTCGCCGTCGTCGTTGTTCCACGACAGGACCTGAACCGAGGAGATCACGGGCGTCACAGATTCCGCCGGGGGAGGCGTTGTGGTGAGCGCGGGGGCGGGCTCTTCGCCGGACTCCTGCGCGGCCACGCCGTTACGCAGGGACTGGCCGAGATCCAGGTCGGTGACCGGTCGCGTCGCCATCCACGGACCCCAGATCGCGCCGAAGAGGAACAGAACGACGCCGAAGATGAGTGCGGGTCGCGTCGGATCGATCAGCTTGGCGGAACGCTCGGGTGTGGCTTCCTCCTCCTCGGACGAGGCCGGGGCGGGCTGTGCGGGTGCCGCGGGGATCGGGGGAATGGAGTCCATGACCTCGGTCGGATCCTCGACGGGAGGGGCGGGGATCGCCGAATCGACTGCTGCATGCACGCGGGGAATCTGGTGCGTTACGGGCGCGTCAGCGAGAGGTTCGGGGTGCGGGTAGTCCGCGGGGTTGACCTCGCCGTCGCGCTCGTAGCTGTTGGTCGCGGGGGCCGGCGGCGGGGGAGCCAGCGGGAAGGACGCGGACGCAACCTCGGCGCTGTCCGTGGTATCGGTGACAGGCTCCACGCCCAGGGCCGCGAGGGACTCCGCCATCGACACGCTGTCGGGCGCGGGGATCGGGTCCTCGTCGGGCGCGGGGATCGGGTCCTCGTCGGGCGCGGGGATCGGGTCCTCGTCGGGCGCCGGG
>NZ_ALCB01000073.1:0-29827 GCF_000282935.1 Actinomyces sp. ICM39 | reverse complement strand
ATTCGAGCGGGCCCGCGTTACTTGTCAGGCGAAGAAGCCTCAGTGACGCTTGCGAGCGACCACGAGGGTCACGCCACCAGCCAGCGCGATGACGCCAGCGCCAGCGGCGATCGACGCGGCGGAGCCGGTGTTGGCCAGCGTCGGGTTCGAGGCGGCGGGGGTGCCGGCCGGAGCGTTCGTGTTGCGGATGCCGCCACGAGCGGAGACGGGGGCCGGGCCGTTGCCGGTGGAGATCTGGCCGCGGGTGGTCACGCCGGTGGTGCCGACGGGGCCGGAGGCCGCGCCAGCGCCACCCTGATCGGCGGCGGGGACCGAAGAATCATCGGACTGGGCCGGCGTCTCAGCGGAACCACCGGTGTTGTTGTCGTCGGCCGGGGTCGAGGGCTGCTCGGGGGCCGGTTCCTCGTCGGCCGGGGTCGAGGGCTGCTCGGGGGCCGGATCCTCGGTGGCCGGGGTCGAGGGCTGCTCGGTCGAGGGGGCCTCGGTGGCCGGGGTCGAGGGCTGCTCGGTGACGGGGGTCTCGGCAGCGAAAGCGACGCCGGCCGAAGCGGCGATCAGACCGAGCGCCGCGGTGGCGGCGAACAGAGACGAGGTCGTCTTCTTCATTGTTTCTCCTGGAACAATTGTGGTGAGGGATGAATGCGTGACCCTGACCAATGCGGGCCGTGCGCGTCACGGCGTTCTCCCCCACCCTACAACACTTCCTGACCAATACGCACAGATTTCCGAAAATCACCCGCCGGCGAGTCGCATCCCACTTTTTCAAGGGGCTTTGTTCGCCTCCGCCGCGCGGGAAAACGACGAGGTCAGGACAGCTTGGCGGTCGCAATGAACTGGAAAATACCCTCCATGATGAGCTGCGTCGCAATAGCAGCCAGCAGCAGACCGGAAATCTTTGTCAGCAGCATGATGCCGCCGGGCCCCAGGAGCCGGGACAGCATCAGGGAGAATCGCATGGTCAGCCACATGACAAGGTGGGCCAGCACGACAGCGACGATGACAGCGATCCACGAACCCACGTTCGTGCCGGCCTGTCCGACGGACACCATAACGGCGACGATCGAGCCGGGGCCTGCGAGCAGCGGCGTACCCAGCGGGACGAGCGCGACGTTGACGCCCTCGTCCCCCGTATCCGGAGACGACGAGTCCGTGCCCATGAGGAGTTCCATGGCGACCAGGAAGAGCAGGACGCCGCCGGAGAGCTGGAGGGCCTCCATCGATATGTGGAGGAGGCGCAGGATCTGCCCGCCCAGGATCGCGAAGGTCAGGATGACGCCGAAGGAGACGGAGGTCGCCTGGATGGCGGCGTGGCGCTGCTTGGGCTGGGAGTATCGGGCGGTGAGGCCCAGGAAGACGGGCACGGTCCCGATGGGGTCCATGATGACCGTCAGCGTCGCGAAGGCAGTCGCGAAGAGTGTGACGTCGAAGAGGCTCACGGCTCGACCACCTCGATGGCGCCCTGCGCGATGACCTCGGCGATCACCTGCGGATCCGTCGTGTTTTCGCCGATGCGGTTGGGCTTGCCCGTCCCGTGATAGTCGGAGGAGCCGAACACCGCCAGGCCCATCTCGCGGGCCATACGATCGACGTCGGCGCGATCCTCGGGGGCGTGGTCGCGGTGGTCGCGCTCGATGCCAAAGAGGCCGGCCGCCGCCATGTCGGCGATGACGGCCTCGGGCAGCAGGTGTTGGCGCTTACGGGCGCGGGGATGGGCCAGGACAGGCACTCCCCCGGCCTCGCGCACGCAACGCACGGCCTCGACCGGGTCGGGCGCCCAGTGGCACACGTAGTAAGGACCCGACGGGTGCAGGGCCTTGACGAAGGCGGCACTGCGGTCGGGGAATGCGCCGGCAGCGACGAGCGCGTCCGCGATATGCGGGCGCCCCACGGGGCCGCCCTCGGGCGCGAAGGCTGCCACGTCCTCCCACGTGATCGGGTAGTCGGCCGACAGGTTCTCGACCATGCGCACGGCGCGCGTCTCGCGATCCTCGCGCGTGCGTCGGAAATTATCGACGAGGCCGGGGCTGGCCGGGTCGAAGAGGTAGGCCAGGAGGTGCACGGTGATCCCCGAGGAGGAGCACGACATCTCGGTGCCCCGGATGAGGCTCACGCCGGTGTCCGCGACGGCGGCCGCGGCCTCGTCCCATCCGGCGGTCGTGTCATGGTCCGTCAGCGCGATAGCGTCCAGCCCGGCCTGAGCGGCAATAGACAGGAGCTGCGCGGGCGTATCCGTCCCATCTGAATACGCGCTATGAGTATGGGGGTCAATTCGCTTCACCATTTGAGACTACCCCATTAATCCGATCACACAACCGCGCGGGCGAACACCACCCGCGCGCGTCAGGAGGCCTCGCAAAAGCCCCATTTTTGCCCGGTCTTGACCGTGTTTTCTGCACGTTCTCCCATCGCGACACCACCCTTTTTGGTTAACCGCTCACCTGCAGCGATGAGCTGTCGACTGTAGGAAACTGGCATCACACGGCCATTTGGCCTCCCTCAACACCGATTGGAGTACACGCGTGTCTGACAAGGATCAGACCCAGGTGTCCACCGCGACTGACGCGGGAGACGCCGGGTACAACAAGGCTCTGAAAAACCGACACATCCAGATGATCGCCATCGGCGGTTCGATCGGCACCGGCCTGTTCCTAGGTGCCGGCGGTCGACTGGCCCAGGGCGGCCCCGCACTGGCCTTCGCCTACGCGGTGTGTGGCATCTTCGCGTTCCTGATGGTCCGCGCCCTCGGCGAGCTGGCGGTGCGCCGCCCCTCCTCGGGCGCGTTCGTGTCCTACGCCCGCGAGTTCCTGGGCGAAAAGGGTGCGTTCATCACCGGCTGGTTCTTCTTCCTGGACTGGGCGGTCACCGTCATGGCTGACATCACCGCCGTGGCGCTCTACATGCACTACTGGAACATGTTCGAGAACATCCCCCAGTGGGTCATCGCCCTCATCGCGCTCGCACTCGTCTTTGTCCTCAACATGATGAGCGTCAAAGCCTTCGGCGAGGCCGAGTTCTGGTTCGCGATGATCAAAGTCGCGACGATCCTCATCTTCATGGGCGTCGCCATCTGGGCGATCATCACCCAGGCTCACGTCGGCGAGTACACCGCGGGTGTCCACAACATCTCCGAGTCCGGCGGCTGGTTCCCCGAGGGCCTGGCCCCCGTCTTCGCGCTCACACTGGGCGTCGTCTTCGCTTTCGGCGGCACCGAGATGGTGGGCGTCGCGGCGGGCGAGGCGAAGGACGCCGCGAAGATCCTGCCCAAGGCCATCAACTCGATGGTCATCCGCATCTTCTTCTTCTACGTCGGCTCCGTCGTTCTCTTCGCCTTCGCGCTGCCCTACACCGCCTACTCCTCGGATGAGTCTCCCTTCACGACCTTCTTCTCCGGCCTCGGCGTGCCCCACGCGGGCGACATCATCCAGGTGGTCGTCCTGACCGCCGCACTGTCCTCGCTCAACGCGGGCCTGTACGCGACCGGTCGTACGCTGCGCTCGATGGCGCTCGTGGGCGAGGGCCCGCGCTTCGCCGCTCGCCTCAACAAGAACCACGTCCCCTACGGCGGCATCATCATCACCGCGTCGCTGGGTCTGCTCGGCGTCCTGCTCAACGCCTTCGTCCCGGAGAACGCCTTTAACATCGTCATGGACCTGGCGGGCATCGGCATCGCCGGCACCTGGGCGATGATCCTGATCTCGCACCTGGCCTTCCTGCGCAAGGTGAAGCGCGGCGAGGCACAGCGTCCGGAGTTCCGTATGCCCGGCGCCCCCTACACCAACTACCTGGCGCTGCTCTTCTTCGCGGTGGTCGTTGGCTCCAACGTGACCTCCGAATCGGGCCGTTGGACACTCGCGCTCTTCGCCGTGGTCGTCGTCCTCATGGTCGCCGGCTGGTACTACGTGCGCGATCGCGTCGGTAACCTGACCGACGAGGCCGCCGCCTCGCTGCAGGGCGAGGAAACCCTGGTGGCGGGCGACTGAGAAAGGACGAACAGTGCGTCTTCACGTCACGTATGCCGGTGGCACCATCGGCATGGTCGACTCCCCCGAGGGTCTGCGCCCCGGCGCGGACCTGCAGGGGTGGTTCGGCTCCCAGCTGGAGGGCATCGAGCTGGCCTCGAACATCACGATGTCGACGCTGGACCCGCTCATCGACTCCTCGGAGGCTACCCCCGAGGACTGGCAGGCCATCATCGACGACATCAACGCGCACGCCGACGAGGCGGACGCCTTCCTGGTCCTGCACGGCACGGACACGATGGCCTACTCGGCTGCGGCCCTGTCGTACTCGCTGGCGAGCATGGGCAAGCCGGTCGTCCTGACCGGCTCCCAGTACCCGCTCGGCGTCGTCGGCTCGGATGCGTCGTCAAACGTCACGGGCGCGCTGCGCGCCGCGATTTCGCACCGCGCACGAGGCGTCATGCTGTTCTTCGGGCATAAGCTCCTGGCCGGCAACCGCGCCACCAAGACCTCGTCGTGGGCGTTCCGCGGTTTCGAGTCGCCCTCCGTGTCTCCCATGGCGCGCACGGGCGCCCCGTGGCGCTGGTACGGGGCGCCGAGTGCGGGCACCGGCTGGCAGGACCCCAGCCCGTACACGCGCCAGGATGTCGCCGTCATCGACGTGGTGCCCGGTATGAGCGCCGCGCGGCTGCGCGCCATGACGACGCCGCACCCGGACGCGGTTATCCTGCGCACCTTCGGCGTGGGGAACATCCCGGCCTCCGAGCCGGGTCTCGTGGACGTCCTGGCCGAGCTCGCGCAGGCCGAGGTGCCGATCATCGTCGCCTCCCAGTGCTACCAGTCCGAGGTCATGCTCGGCCACTACGAGGCCGGCAACGCCCTGGCGCGCCTCGGCGCAATCGGCGCGCACGACATGACGCTCGAGGCACTCTACGCCAAGACCGTCTTCCTGCTCTCGCAGGGCAAGCGCGGCGCTGACTTCAAGCGGTGTATGGACCTGTCCATCGCGGGAGAACTCACCCTCCAGGACTGAGTCTCCTCCACCCGACACAGCCCCGGCCTCGTCCCCGGCGCACAGCGCGCCACAGGGAGACGAGGCCGGGGTTTGTCATGACCACCGAACCCGCCCGAGGGGCCGAGGAGCCGTAGAATAGTGACCATGAGTGAAGAAGCTTCCCAGTCCATGGCCGATCGCGGCGAAAACCGCTCCCGTCAGCCCCAGTCCTCCGCATTCCGCGATTTCATCGGCTCCGGATGGGGGCCTCGCCCCTCCGAACTGCCCGCACGTGAGCGCGTCGCCGACTTCCTGCACGACCGCACCCTCAAGGCCGGCGCCCCATTCCCAGGCGAGCGCCTCGTCGTGCCCGCAGGCCCCTACAAGGTCCGCTCCAACGACTGCGACTACCGCTTCCGCGCGCACTCGGCCTTCGCGCACCTGTCGGGCCTGGGCGGCGAAAAGGAGCCGGACACCGTCCTGGTGCTGGAGCCGAACGAGGACGGCACCCACACTCCCCTGCTCTTCTTCAAGCCCCGCGCCTCGCGTTCCTCCAAGGAGTTTTACGCGGACGCCCGCTACGGCGAATTCTGGGTGGGCGCGCGCCCCTCGCTCGAGGAGCTGAGCGCGCAGACCGGCCTGGAAACCCGCCACATCGACACCCTGCGCGACGTGCTGGCGAAGGACGCCGGGACCGTGCAGCTGCGCATCGTGCGCGGCGTCGACGCCAACGTCGAGGCGATGGTGAACGAGGTGCGCACCCAGGCCTCCCTGCCCGCAGGCGAGGACGCGCGCAAGGAGGACGAGGCCCTCGAAGAACATCTCTCGGAGATTCGCCTCATCAAGGATGCGTTCGAGCTCGACGAGATGATTCGCGCGGTCGAGGTCACCAAGGCCGGCTTCGAGGACATCATCCGCGTCCTGCCCCGCGCCGTGGGCCACCGCCGTGGCGAGCGCGTCATCGAGGGCGCATTCCGAGCGGTCGCCCGAGAAGAGGGCAACGGCGAGGGATATGAGACCATCGCGGCCTCGGGCAACCACGCGAACACCCTGCACTGGATCGACAACGACGGAGAGGTCCGCGAGGGCGACCTGGTGCTCGTCGACGCCGGCGTCGAGGTCGACTCCCTCTACACGGCCGACATCACGCGTACGCTGCCCGTCAACGGCCGCTTCACCGAGGTCCAGGCGCGCGTCTACCAGGCGGTCCTCGACGCCTGCGAGGCCGCCCTGGCCCGCGCCAACGAGCCCGGCTGCCGCTTCAAGGACGTGCACGACGCCGCTATGAAGGTCATCGCCGCCCGCCTGTATGAGTGGGGCATCCTGCCCGTCACCCCCGAAGAGTCGCTCTCCCCCGAGGGCCAGCAGCACCGCCGCTGGATGCCGCACGGCACCAGCCACCACCTGGGCCTGGACGTCCACGACTGCGCGAAGGCTCGCGCCGAGCTCTACCAGGGCGCGCTGCTGGAACCGGGCATGGTCTTCACGATCGAGCCGGGCCTGTACTTCCGTGCCGACGACCTGCTGATCCCCGAGGAATACCGGGGCATCGGCGTGCGCATCGAGGACGACGTCGTGGTGAACGCCGACGGCACGGTCACGCGTATCTCCGAGGACATTCCGCGCACGATCGCGGACGTCGAGGAGTGGATCGCGAGCGTTCAGTCCCGCTGAGCCGCGCGAAGACGCTGAGGTTACGCCTCGGTCTGGTCCTTTTCGGGGGACGAGGCCGGGGCGTCCTCACGTTCGGGCGCAGCGTTCTCGGGCGCGCTCACAGTGACGGGAGCGGGGGCCTGGGGCACGCTCACTACCTCGGCACTCACGGGCGCGCCTGCATCCGGCGCCGCGGCCTGAGGCGTCGTCGGGGACACCGCCTCGGACTCCTCGCTGGCAGCCGGTCCGGCCGGAACCTCGCCGTCCTTCGTCGCCGCACCGAAGCGGGGGCGGCCATCGGGGAAGAATCCGACGGAATCCTTCTTCTGGCGCTGTTCCTCGGTGCGGGGACGCACGACGCGCGCCCGATTGCCGGGGGTGCGCTGTAGGATCTGATAGGCGCGGTCGATGTCGGCCGAGGCCAGGACCGCGTAGCGCAGAGCAACGACCTGCTGGGAGGAGACCAGGTCGCGGCTGCGACCCCGGATGAGGAACGCCAGGGCGGACAGCGCCATACCCGCCAGCGCACCCACAACGATGCCGCCCACGACCCACGCGCCCGTGCCTCCCGCGTTCTGTCCGGCGGACATGAGCATGCCTGCGAGCGCACCCCACAGGGCGCCGCTCGACGCGCCGGACATCGAGGCGCGGGCGATCGTCATGCGCCCCGTCACCCGCTCAACCAGGTGCAGATCCGTGCCCACGATCGTGATCGACGAGACGTCAAAACCGCTGTCCGACAGGAAATCGACGGCCGTACGAGCCTGCGCATAGGTCTGGTAGGAGGCGACCTCCGTGCCCGTGGGCATCTGCGGGTCCATCACGACAGCCATACTTTCTCCTTCGTCACGGCCTCGGTGGCATGGAACGCATTGTTCATGCGGCGGCCGACTCGTCGTTACTCTTTCTTTGTCAACAGCCTAAGATGATTATGTGAGCATTGCATCTATTGAACTCGGCACCAAGGGTCGGCGCGTCTACATCGGAAAGCTCGCTGGTACCAGTGTTTTCGACCCTTTGGGCGACCAGGTCGGCAAGATTCACGATGTCGTTGTCATCTTTCGGCTGAAATCCGAAGCCAACGTCATCGGCTTCGTCGTCGAGGTCGGCCCGCGTAAGCGTGTCTTCCTGCCTCTCACTCGCGTCACCGCCATCGAGTCCGGTTCCGTCATCACGACGGGCCTGCTCAACATCCGTTCATTCACGCAGCGTCCCATCGAGACCCTCGTGCTCTCCGAGCTCTTCGACCGCGTCGTCACGATGAACGACGGCTCGGGCCAGGTGCGCATCCTCGACGTCGCGATGCGCCAGCGCCGCCCCAAGGACTGGGTGATCTCCACGCTGCACGTCCAGCGCGTGCGCACCTCTTCCCTCGGCTTCACGCGCAGCGGCGAGACCCTCACCGTGGACGTGTCCGAGGTGTCCGGCCTGCTCAAGACCGACTCCAACCAGGCGGCGACCGCGCTCGTGCAGTACACGGAGGACATGCGCCCTGCGGACCTGGCGGACTTCATGCACACGCTCCCCCAGGACCGCAAGATGGCGGTCGCCATGCAGCTGACGGACGCGCGCCTCGCCGACGTGCTCGAGGAGCTGGGTAACGACGACCGTATCGCGATCGTCTCCGCGCTGGAAGCCGCCCGAGCAGCCGACGTCCTGGACGTCATGCAGCCCGACGACGCGGCCGACCTCGTCGCCGAGCTGCCCGCCGCGAAGGCTCAGTCCCTGCTGGCCCTCATGGAGCCCGAAGAGGCCGAGGACGTGCGTCGACTCATGACCTACGACGAGTCGACCGCGGGTTCGCTCATGACCACCGAGCCCGTCATTTTCGGTCCCAACGCGACCGTCGCGCAGATGTTGGCTGCCGTACGACGCGAGGACATCCCGGCCTCGATCGCGACCGTCGCTTTCATCGCACGCCCGCCCCAGGAGACGCCGACCGGCCAGTACCTGGGCATGGTCCACATCCAGCGCGCGCTGCGCGAGCCCCCGCAGACTCTGCTCGGCACGATCCTGGACCGCGACATCGAGTCCGTGGACCCCAACGCGCACATCGCGACCGTGACGCGTCTGCTCGCAACCTACAACCTGACGGTCCTGCCCGTCGTCGACGAAGACGGGCACCTGCACGGCGCCGTCTCGGTCGACGACGTCCTCGACGAGCTGCTGCCCGAGGACTGGCGAGACTTCGACGACGACGTGACCGACCGCATGATGGCAAGGAGCATCGATGGCTGATCGCCTGGACAACCCGATCGACAAGCGTCAGTGGTTCTTCCGCCGCTCGTCGGGCAGCGGCGACGGCTTCGGCCGCTTCGCCGAGGCCACCGCCCGTTTCATGGGCTCCCCCAAGTTCGTCCTCTACATGACGATCTTCGTCATCGCGTGGATCGGTGCGAACCTGATGCTCGCCGGCATCAGCGAGAAAGCCGCCTGGGACCCCTACCCCTTCATCCTCCTGAACCTTGCGTTCTCGACCCAGGCCTCGTACTCGGCCCCGCTGATTATGCTCGCGCAGAACCGCCAGGATGCCCGCGACCGCGTCGTCGCCGAGCAGGACCGCCTTCGCGCGGAGCGTAACCTCGCCGACACCGAGTACCTTGCCCGCGAGATCGCCGGCCTGCGCCTGGCGCTCCAGGACGTCGCCACCCGCGACTTCGTGCGCTCCGAGCTGCGCGACATGCTGGAGGGCCTGCGCGCGGAGATCGCCGCGGACGCGGCCAACACCTCATCGAACGAGGCGGAGGCTGAGGCCGAGGCCGACGGTGCCTTTCGTCCCCTAGAAGATGGGCACATCGGCCAGTAGAGTGGAGTCCATGCCAGTCACGCTTGATTCCGTCATGGAGGCTCTCGGCCAGGTCATCGACCCCGAGATCCGCCGCCCCATTACCGACCTCAACATGGTGACCCCCGACCTGGTCACGATCGACGGTTCCTCCGTCGCCGTCAAGGTCCTGCTCACCACCGCCGGATGCCCCCTGCGCACCCAGATCACCAAGGACGTCACCGAGCGCGTGGGCGCCGTCGAGGGCGTCGAGAACGTCTCAGTCGAGATGGGCGTCATGGACGAGGCCCAGAAGAAGGCGCTGCGCGAGAAGCTCAACGGCGGTCGTCCCGAGCGCGAGATTCCCTTCTCCCGCCCCGATTCCCTCACGCGCGTCATCGCCGTCACCTCCGGTAAGGGCGGCGTCGGCAAGTCCTCCATGACCGCGAACCTGGCCGCCGCGCTCGCCGCGCAGGGCCTCAAGGTCGGCGTCATGGACGCGGACATCTACGGCTTCTCCATCCCGCGCATGCTCGGCGTGGACCACGACCCGCAGGTCATCGACGGCATGATGATCCCGCCCGTGGGCGCCGGCGGCGTCAAGGTCATCTCGATCGGCATGTTCGTGCCCGACGGCCAGGCCGTCATCTGGCGCGGCCCCATGCTCCACCGCGCCCTCCAGCAGTTCCTCGCGGACGTGTTCTGGGGCGACCTGGACGTCCTGCTCATCGACATGCCTCCGGGCACGGGCGACGTCGCGATCTCGATCGCGCAGCTGCTGCCCAACTCGGAGATCCTCGTCGTGACGACCCCGCAGGTCGCAGCTGCCGAGGTCGCCGAGCGCGCCGGTTCCATCGCGTCGCAGACGAATCAGAAGGTCATCGGCGTCGTCGAAAACATGTCCTTCCTGCCTCAGCCCGACGGCTCGCGCCTGGAGATCTTCGGCGCGGGCGGCGGCGAGTCCGTCTCGCAGCGCCTCACCGCGCAGCTGGGATACTCGGTGCCGCTGCTGGCCCAGGTGCCCCTCGACATCGCGCTGCGTGAGGGCGGCGACCGCGGCGAGCCCGTCGCCGTCGCCTCGGGTCCGGCCGCCGAGGAGCTCACGGCCCTCGCCAAGCAGCTCTCTTCCACGAACCGCGGCCTGGCGGGCCGCCCGCTCGGGGTCTCCCCCATCCAGCACTGAGTCAACGCGACTATCCCCGGCCTCGTCACCATCGACGAGGCCGGGGTTTCGTCTCCTTGCCAGGTGAGGTTTTCACGTATTTTCGGAGCGCCAACGCGCCCTTGCGCATCCTCGCCTGTACCCTGATGCCTGGGGAGGGCGTGGCGCGTGCGCGCACCTTACCCCGGCGATCAAACACGAGTAAGGATACGGCGATGGCGGACAAGGCCCAGACGTGGGTGTACACCGAGGATTACGTGGCGGAAAGCGACGCGCTGACTGCCGCGCGCGCTGTTGCTACCGAAATGGGTGCCACTCCTGTCTCTCCCGGAACGGGAGCGGCCCTGCGCATGCTCGCCGCTGTGTCCGGCGCTCGTGCTGTCCTTGAGATCGGTACCGGTGCGGGTGTGTCTGGCCTGTGGATCCTTGACGGCATGGCCTCCGATGGTGTCCTGACGACGATTGACTCCGAGTCCGAACTCCTGGGACACGCGCGCCGAAACTTCGCCGCCGCCGGCCTGTCCTCTCACCGCACGCGCCTCATCGCCGGGCGCGCCCTCGATGTTCTGCCACGCATGGCTGCCCGCGGTTACGACATGGTTGTCCTGGATGGCGACCTGGAAGAGACTCCGCAGTACCTCGATCACGCCGTGCGGATCCTGCGCCCCGGCGGCACGATCGCTTTTGTGCACGCCCTGTGGCGCGATCAGGTCGCTGACCCCGCTCGCCGCGACGCTCACACCGTGGTCGCCCGTGAGGTCGTCAACTACCTGCGAGACTCCGACGAGTTCGTGCCTGCGCTGCTGCCCGTCGGCGACGGCCTGGCGGTTGCCGTCAAGCGCTGAGCGCCCCCATTCACGTAGAAGCGGCGGAACAGGAGATCCTGTTCCGCCGCTTCGTCTCTATCTGTCAGATGGCCGCTCCGAGAGCTTCGGCGAGTTCCGCCGCCTCCTGCGCGTTCAGCTCAATGACGAGCCGCCCGCCCCCTTCGGTGGGAATTCGCATGACGATACCGCGCCCTTCGGCGCTGACTTCGAGGGGTCCGTCCCCCGTGCGAGGCTTCATTGCTGCCATGAGAGTACTCCTTCTCAGAGTTATGCCCGCGCCTCCTCAGGCGGGGTAACAGACCTATTTTACCGGATAAGTGCCATTTTTCCTTAACAGTTCACAAAGAGAAATCAAAAGAAAATAGGCCATCCGATTAATTAGGCCTTATTTCGCAGCATTTTCAGCAATAAAGACACCCACAGAAAGAAGAACTAACCACTAGGCACCCGTCGCGAGACGAACCGCTTCCTCCGGATCGTCAACGACGTGGAGCAGGTCCACGTCACCGGGAGAGATCATCCCGGCCTCGACCATCGAGGAGCGAATCCAGTCGACCAGACCCGACCAGTAGTCCGTGCCCACGAGGACCAACGGGAACGAACGAATCTTCCCCGTTTGCACGAGCGTCGCGGACTCGAAGAGCTCATCCATGGTCCCAAAACCGCCGGGCATCACGATGAAGCCCTGGGAGTATTTGACGAACATCGTCTTGCGGGCGAAGAAGTACCGGAAGTTCACGCCAAGGTTCACCCACTGGTTCATGCCCTGTTCGTGGGGAAGCTCGATACCCAGGCCCACGGACGTACCCCCAGCCTCCCAGGCGCCCCGGTTCGCGGCCTCCATCATGCCTGGACCACCACCCGTGACGACGGCGTAGCCGCGCTGCACGAGAAGCTCACCGATGCGCTGCGCACACGCGTAGAGGGGATCGTCGGGGCGGGTGCGGGCGGACCCGAAGACCGAGATCGCGGGACCGACCTCCGAGAGAGCCTCGAACCCTTCGACGAACTCGGACTGGATGCGCAGGACGCGCCACGGGTCCTCGTGCTTCCAGTCGGCACTCTGGTCCGACTGCAGCAGGGATGCGTCAGCCGTCAGGCGCGGGATCTGGTCCCCGCGCAGGACGACGGATCCACGGCGGTAGGTGTTCATCGGCTTGGTCATGGTCATGCCTCCTCGTGGCTGTCGGCTGCGGTGCCGACCGATGCGAGCACGAACGCACGCAGCGTATCGTGCACTCTGACAATATCCGATACCGGCGTGTGCTCGTCGCGTGTGTGTGCCAGCAGCGGGTCGCCGGGTCCGAAGTTCATTGCGGGCACGCCGACCTCGCTGAAGCGCGCAACGTCGGTCCAGCCGACCTTTGCGCTCAGCTGCAGCTCGCTCCCCTGCGCCGAGGCCACGGAGCGCGCGACGGACAGGAAACGCTCAGCTAGGGGCGAGTCGGCGCCGGGGCGCGCACCCTCGCACAGGTCATCGACCTCGATCGTGGCACCCGTCCCCTCGAATAGCTGGCGCACCTTCTCCAAGGCATCGTCGGCGCGCTTCGAGGGGGCAAAGCGGTAGTTGACGGTCATCGAGGCGGCCTCGGGGATCACGTTGTTGGCGATGCCGCCTTCGACCCGCACAACCGACAGGGATTCGCGGAATTCGAGGCCATCAACCGTGACGACAGGGTTGCCGTAGGCGGCGATGCGTTCGATGACGGGAGCCATCGCGTGGATCGCATTCACACCCATCCACGCGCGCGCCGAGTGGGCGGCGCGTCCCAGGAAGCGCGCGATGACGCGCAGGGTTCCATTGCAGCCGCCTTCCACGTGGGCGGCGGTCGGCTCCCCCAGCAGCGCGAGGTCCCCCGCCAACCACTCGGGGTGATTGCACTGCACGCGTCCCAGTCCGTTGAGGTGGGAGGCGACCTCCTCGTGATCGTAGAAGATCCAGGTGACGTCGGCGCTCAGCGCGGGCTCGTCGCCGGAACGAAGGAGAGCGCCAACCTCGCACGCGAGCGCGAGCGCCGCCGCGCACCCTCCAAGCATGTCGACCGACCCGCGACCCCACAGGACCGTGGCACCGTCGCGCTCCTCGAAGCGACCGGGGACATTGTCGGCGATGGGGACGGTATCGAGGTGCCCAGCGAGAACCACGCGCTGGTCGAGGCCGAGACGAGTCCGCGCGCACACGGCGTCACCGTCACGCAGGATCTCCAGGGACGGGACCGATCCGAATCCGGCACCGCGCAGGGCCGCCTCGACGGCGTCAGCCAGGGGCCCTTCCTCTCCCGACACCGAGGGAATGTCGATCATCTGGCGCGTGAGCTCGACCGGGTCCGTCAGGTTCGTCAGCTGCATGGTTCCTCCTTCATGGATGCCTCCAGGATAGCGGCGCACTCCCCCACCTGCGTCCCTCCACCGTTTCCCGGGGCACACCCCGACCTCGTTCCTGATACCCGTTTTTGCGCGGACCACCCAAGGTGTTACCCTCAGCACATGACACGCTGTGCAAGCCCGTTGCTGTTTGCGGGTATCGCTTCTTTCCTGTCCGCGCGAACCGGGGGCCGTTTTCGCCTGATCATCGGCTACGAAACCCCTGAGAATCAGGACGCGGCGCGCGACGGCGCTGCGATCATCGAAGCGTCCGGAGGGCATGCCCTCCTCATGCCGCGAGCGCTCCCCGCTCCCCTCACGGCGTTTTCGGTGCGCATGGTGATGGCGGACGGCGCCGTGTACGTGCGCGCGTCGGGAGAGGCCCTCATCTACCTGGGTGGGCGCGCGATCGACCGCTCGCGCGAGGGCGCTCTGGCTCCCGAGGCTGAGCTGGCCCTCATCGACGAGGCCGTGGCCGCGTGCGGGGACGGCTCCTCTCTCCCGCGTTCTCAGGGAGGCTGGGAGTCGGTGGGCGACGGAATGATCGGCGCGTACGTAGATCGCTGTGCCTCGCGCATCGCATCTCTGGAGACTTCCGGCCCGCGCTCTGCCTCCGTATCGGTCACCGAGGCCTCGGGCCTGCTAGCGACCCTCTTGGAGCGCATGGGCGTGCCGGTCGTTGAGGAGGGTGCCGCGCTCTCCCTGAGCGTGTCCACAGATGGACGCACCCTCACCACGTCGCTGCCCGATGAGCGGGTCCGCGCCCCACTGGCCGACGCACTCACGACCTCCCCGGCCGTCCCCACGGGCACCGGCCTGTACTGCGTAGACCCAGCCTTCGTACTCGACGCGGATGCCCTGTGCGCAGGCGCGGCACTGGCAGTGCTGGGAGAAAGCTAGTTTCATTCTCACGATCATCAGCGAGACGCAGATGAGCATGGCTGATCGTAGCCTGCTCGTATGAGTGAGAACACCCCTGCGACCGAGAAGGTTCGGCGCTTCGACCTGCTCCCCGCATCTGCCATTCCCCTACAATCATCCGGTAGACACAGTGGCGGAAGGTGGAACATGGCTCTGACATCGATTGAGATCTGTGCCGGTGCTGGTGGCCAGGCCCTCGGCCTTGAGCAGGCGGGGTTCGATCACCTCGCCGTCGTTGAAATCGATCATCATGCCTGTAATACCCTTCGCGAAAACCGCCCACACTGGAATGTCATCGAGGGGGATGTCGTTCCATGGATTAAGGAGCACGCGCACGAATACCGCGGCGTCGATCTGGTCGCAGGGGGTGTTCCATGTCCGCCGTTCTCGTACGCCGGAAAGCAACTCGGCGCTGACGATGAACGCGATCTGTTCCCCGCAATGATTGAACTCGTCCGTGTCGTCCGCCCGCGTGCCATCATGATTGAGAATGTTCGTGGACTCCTCGATCCCAAGTTTCAGGAATATCGCAAAGGCGTTGAGGAGCACTTGGCGGAGATCGGCTATTCCCTTCAGTGGAAACTTCTGCAGGCCTCAGATTTTGGTGTCCCTCAGCTTCGTCCGCGCGTCATTGCTGTTGGTTTCCGCGATGACGTGTCAGTTTCTTTTAACTATCCCACGCCTCAGCAGCTTCCTGCCCCAACGGTGGGAGAAACCTTGGTCGATCTCATGGCTGCACGCGGGTGGAAGGGCGCACAGGCCTGGGCAGCTCGGGCCAACCGTATTGCTCCGACGCTCGTCGGCGGTTCAAAGAAGCACGGAGGCCCAGATTTAGGACCGACCCGTGCACGCCGCGCGTGGGCCGAACTTGGTGTCAACGGATCAACAATCGCACCGGAGGCTCCCGATCCTGACTTTTCGGGTGATCCTCGTCTGACTGTCCGCATGGCTGCTCGCATCCAGGGGTTCCCGGACGACTGGGCAATTACCGGAGCGAAGACACACGCGTATCGTCAGGTTGGAAATGCGTTTCCCCCACCCGTTGCGCGAGCTGTCGGCCTGCAAATTGCGTCTGTATTGACTGCCACAGACAAGAGAAGTGAGGCAGTCGCATGAGCCTGAATCTCTCTCTCGCACGGACGTTGTTCCACCGCGATCTCATTGGTTCAAAAACGTTGTCTGTCGACTCAGCAGGTATCGCAAGCAACGCTGACAAGTCGCAAAAGCTGTCATGTGAACTTGCTCTGGGCATCGCGCGCGCATTAGGCACGCCTCAAGGGGGCGAGAAACTCAACGGGCAGAGTTCCGGACAGAACTTCGAGGAGGCCGTGAGTGCTTTCCTCAGTGAGACGTTCCCTGCACTCTCCGCGCTACGTCCTGGTCGCTGGAACGTTATAAACGTTGGCAGCTCACGCAGGGGGCATTCTCTCTCCCAGTACGAGCCTTATCGTCATCTTGACGAATTGGCTGCTGCCATTATCGAGACACCGGCTCTTGCCGCGATCCTCGGCAATTCCTACGATATTTCTCCAGATGTTCTCGTCGTGCGCCAGCCGATTGGTCAGCAAGAGCTGAATGATTCTGGAATCGTCGTTGACGGGGTTGCCTCATATTCTCCACTGCTAGCTCACAATCAGTCTTCAGCGATCATTCATGCTGTCGTTTCATGCAAGTGGACGCTCCGATCAGACAGAGCGCAGAACGCACGTTCAGAAGCTCTGAATCTGATCAGAAACAGGAAGGGGCGCACGCCGCATATCGTGGTTGTTACCGGTGAACCGACACCATCGAGGCTCTCTTCACTCGCGCTAGGAACCGGCGACATCGACACTGTCTATCACTTTGCGCTTCCTGAACTCATCGCAGCAACCCAGGCGTCGGGAAACGAGGAAGCGGTCAAGACTCTCGACACACTCGTTACCGGTCAACGGCTACGCGACATCGCAGATCTCCCACTCGACCTGGCCATCTAGGCCTTATCTCGCGGGTGTATAAGTTGTGCCCCGGGGACGCGTCCCCGGGGCACTGCCGTCTATACCGTCAGCTCACACGTCGAAAGGCGTGGAGATGACCATGCCGCCCGTCTCGATCTGGCCAGCCATGTCGGACAGACCCAGCTTCAGGTCGGAGGAGAGCATCGGCGTGTAGGCGCCGAATCCGGTGAGGATCACGCCGCCCGAGGCCAGGGACACCGGCACGACGGAGGCCTTCTCACCCGCGTTCGCCTGGGCGATGAGGGTATCCATCGCAGCCTTGTAGTCGACGACGATGCCGGTCAGCACGGGAGCGCCGATGGCGGAGCGGACCTCGTCTGAGATCTGGATGTAGCTGAACGCATCCGCGAAGGACTGGGTGTCCACCTGCTGCGACACCGCCGCGCCAGACTGGCCGGACATCGGGACGCTGTCCGCGGACTGCGCCTCGTCGCGGGTCAGACCCTTCAGGTCGGCCTTCGTCAGACCCGACCACACGAGGCGCACGGTCGGGTTGGCGGCCTCGGTGACGGCACGCGCGGCGCCCTCGTTGGCCTCACCGGCGAAGGGGGCGATGATGTCAGCGCCCTGAGAGATCGCATCGGCGGTCGCCGTGCGGACCTCGTCGGCGCTGCCCGCGTACGTGCCGTCGCTCGTCACGGGGTTCCAGCCGAGCACGCTGATCGACGTGCCGTTGGCCAGGTTGTAGGCATCCACGCCCTGGGAGAACGCGGACATCTGCGAGTTGGTGACGTTCTCGGCCGCCCCGCCGACGACGGCGAGCGTGCCCGTGGTCGTCATGCCCGCGGAGGCGTAGCCGGCCAGGTAGGCGGCCTGCGAGGCGTCCACGTCGACGACCGAGCCGTTCTTCAGGGAGGTCGCGGCGCCCTTGCTATCCACGAAAGAGGCGCCTACGAGGGCGAAGCGCACCTTCGAGTTGTGACGTGCAGCTTCGGAAACCGAGGCGGCCATGGTTGAGTCCGTGCCCACGATGAGCGTGCAGCCGGAGGTCACGAGCGAGGCCGGGGCCTCCTGCCCGCTGGCCGCCTCGAAGGCGACCGATGCGTCGTTTGCCGCACCCGCGAGAGCAACTGCGACAGGATCCGTGGCGGCGTCGCCATGGGCTCCGGAGATAGCGGCGCACACCTTCGCGGAGGCTGCGGGGGTGGCGGCGGGCGTCGTCGAGCAAGCTCCAAGGGCCAAGGAGGCCGCGGTCGCAGTGGTTGCGAGGGCGGCGATGGTCCGCTTGTTCACGTGTGATGCCTTTCGTCGGGGCTTCTTGCTGCCCATCACGCTACCAGCCTCACGCCTGTAGGCGGCGGGCGAGGCGGCGCACCTCACCCACAAGCGAACAGGGCTTGGCAAGGCCGAGGCCCCCACCTGGGACGTACTTCAAAGCGCTCGGTGGCGGCACGTCAGAGCAGGTCGGAGCGTCCCTGCTCGGCGAGCTGGTCGACGACGGCCTTCACTGACTGCGCGCGGTCGCGGCGCGTCACAAGAATCGCGTCGGGGGTCAGAGCAACGGCCACGTCGGGCACGCCGACGAGCGCGACGAGGGGCCCCTCGCCATCCTGCGTGAGGGAACCGAAGACTGCCGCACCGTCTGATTCGACACGCAGCGCTTCGCCCAGGTTGCCCGCGTCCGCGACGATGCCGGTGAGGGCCTCGAAGTCGCCGAGGTCCGTCCATCCCAGCTCGGCGTCTGCGGGCACGACCGCCACTCCCCCGTCGGCGGCCACCGGCTCGGCGATCGCATGGTCGATGGCGATCTTCGTCAGGTGCGGCCAGTTGTCCGACAGCACCTCGTCGAACTCGGGGGTACCCCACGCGCGCGCGATGGTCTCCAGGCGCGCGTGCATGTCGGGCAGCAGGCGGGCCAGGTGGGAGGCAAGCACGCCCGCCGACACGATGAACATACCCGCGTTCCACAGGTAGCCCGCCGCCACGTAGCGGGCAGCCGTGTCGGCGTCCGGCTTCTCCACGAACTCGGCGACCCGGCGGGCGCCGCGCTCAGCATCGGCTTCCCCGGCCTCGTCAGAGAGGATCGAACCGGGCGCGATGTACCCGTAGGCGGTCGAGGCCTCGGTGGGCGTCAAGCCGATCGTCACGACGTAGCCCTCGCGGGCGGCACCAATCGCGGTTTCGACGGCGGCGCGCAGCAGCTCGGGGCGGGCGATGAGATGGTCGGCCGCGAAGGAACCAACGATTGCGTCGTCCCCGAAGCGCTCGCGCACGACGTAGGCGGCCAGGCCGATCGCGGCCATAGAGTCGCGGCCCGACGGCTCGATGAGGAGCGTGCGATTATCCGACGAGGAGAACTCGGGCAGCTGGGCGAGCACGCCATCGCGGTGCGCTTGGCCGGTCACAATGGTCACGGACGAGGCCAACTCCTCCAGGCGGTCCACCGTGCCCTGCAGGAGGGTGCGGCCCGTGCCCGCCAGGTCGAGGAGGAACTTAGGGCGGCGGCGGCGCGACAGCGGCCATAGGCGGGTGCCGGCGCCACCGGCGGGGATGATCACGTGGAGGTCACTCATGCCCCAAGTATCGCAGATACGACGAGGGGGCGAGGCATCAGCCTCGCCCCCTCGTGGAAAGCGTGTGCTACGCGAGTGTCACTCGGCGTCGCCCTCGGCGGCGGCCTCTTCAGCGGCCTCTTCGGCGGCTTCCTCAGCCTCTTCAGCGGCGGCTTCCTGAACGGCAACGATGACCGTCTCGGGATCGAGCTCGACCTCAACGCCAGCGGGCAGCTTCAGGTCGGAGACGTGCACGGCGGAGCCGGCCTCGAGGCCCTCGATGGAAACCTCGAGGTTCTCGGGGATGGAGGTGGCGGCGGCCTTCACCAGGATGGTGAACTCCTCGAGCGAGTGGACGGTGCCGGGGGCAGCCTCGCCGACAACGACGACGGGGACCTCAACATCGACCTTCTCGCCGGCCTTGACGGCCAGGAAGTCGGCGTGCAGGATGTCACGGCGCACGGGGTGAACCTGAACATCCTTGACGAGGGCCAGCTGGGTCTTGCCCTCGATCTTCAGCTCAACGAGCGCGTTCTTGGTGCCGCGAACGATGAGGAAGAGGTCGTGGCCGGGAACGTCCAGGTGACGGGGCTCGGCGCCGTGGCCGTAGAGGACCGTGGGGACCTTGCCGGCGCGGCGGGCGCGGCGGGCAGCACCCTTACCGAACTCGGAACGCTCTTCTGCAAGCAGGACGGGGTTGTCGCTCATGTGTCTTTCCTTCGTTTCTCGGGTCCGGCGTCGGTGTCGGCAGAGTGAAGGAAACGCGCAGCATTTCGTTTCAGGCCCTGTCGATAACGGCGGATACGGATCCGCCCTCGCCGGAGCAACCCCAATAGGTTACCTCACGGCGAGGGCGGATGTGAAGCGGGAGCCGCTCAGTTAAAGAGCGATGTGACCGAACCGTCTTCGAAGACCTCGCGGATCGCGCGGGCCAGGAGCGGCGCGATGGAGAGGATGGTGAGCTGCTCGAAGCGCTTCTCAGCGGGGATCGGCAGCGTGTCGGTGACGACAACCTCGGCGGCGCCGGACTCGGAGAGACGCTTCGCGGCGGGGTCGGAGAGGATGCCGTGCGTGGCAACGACGATGACCTTCTTAGCACCGGCATTGTTGAGGACGTTGATCGCCTCGGTGATCGTGCCGGCGGTGTCGATCATGTCGTCCACCAGGACGCATTCCTTGCCGGCGACCTCGCCGACGACGCGGTTCGCGACGGCGACGTTCGGGCGGGTGGTGTCGCGGGTCTTGTGGACGAAGGCCAAGGGCGCGCCGCCCAGCTTCTTGGACCACTTTTCGGCGACGCGGATGCGGCCCGCGTCGGGAGAGACGATCGCGGTGTTGGTCAGGTCGACGCGGCCGCGCACGTAGTCCACGAGGACCGGCATGGCGAAGAGGTGGTCGACCGGGCCGTCGAAGAAGCCCTGCTCCTGCGAGGCGTGCAGGTCGACGCTCATGATGCGGTCGGCACCGGCGGCGCGGTACAGGTCAGCCATGAGGCGAGCGGAGATAGGCTCGCGGCCCTGGTGCTTCTTGTCCTGACGCGAGTAGGGGTAGAAGGGAGCGACCACGGTGATGCGCTTCGCGGAGGCGCGCTTGGCAGCATCAATCATGATGAGCTGCTCCATGATCCACTTGTTGATGTCGCCCTCAATGGACTGCAGGACGAACACGTCAGCGCCGCGAACGGACTCGTTGAAGCGCACGTAAATCTCGCCGGAGGCGAAGTCGTAGGCCGTCACCGGCGAGACCCCACATCCGATTTCCTCGCCCACGGCGTGAGCCAGGTCCATGTGAGCTCGTCCAGAAACGAGGACGAGGTTCTTCTCTCCGGTGGTCACCAGTCCGCTCATGCGGTTGTCTCTCCTTGTGTTGGATCAGGCGCGAGGCGCCGCGATCAGTGTGCCGATGGTGCTGTATGGCGTAACCATCGTATCGGCTGCGACGCAGCCCTGACCGATCCATGCGGTGGGAACCACACTGCGGTCCCCGATTTCCGCATCAATCAGCGTGGCGCTAGGACCGATTTCACAGCCGGTCCCAACGGCGCTTGTCCCCCGCAGGCAGGTGCCGGGGTAGATGGTGGTGTCGGCGCCGATGCTCACGTCGACGTCGATCCAGGTGGAGGCCGGGTCGACGATCGTCACGCCGGCGCGCATGTGGGCCTCGCAGATCCGGCGGTTCATCTCGGCGCCGAGTTCGGCCAGCTGGACGCGGTCGTTCGCGCCCGCGCTCTGCCAGTGGTCGGTGAGCTCGAGGGCGCCCGCGGTACGCCCGGCGGGGGCAGCAGCCGCGAGGACGTCGGTCAGGTAGACCTCGCCCTGATCATTGTCGGTACCCAGGGAGGCCAGGGAGGTGCGCAGGAAGTCCGCGTCAAAGGCGTAGATGCCCGCGTTGATCTCGTTGATCGCGGCCTGCTCGGGCGTGGCGTCGCGCTGCTCGACGATCGCCGTGACCGTGCCGGAGGCGTCGCGGATGATGCGGCCGTAGCCGGTCGGATCTTCGACGCGCGAGGTCAGGACGGTGACCGCGTGGCCCGCGCCCTCGTGGGTGGCAACCAGCTCGGCCAGAGTGTCCGTGGACAGGAGGGGAACGTCGCCGTAGGTGACGACGATGGTGCCGGAGACCGGCTCGACGGCCTGATCGAGAGCCTCGAGGCCACACTGGACGGCGCGGCCGGTGCCGGGGATTTCGTCCTGATCGGCGATGATGGCGCTGGGCAGCACGCGCTCGATTTCGGCGGCCACAACATCGCGCTGGTGGCGCACGACGGCGACCAGATGCTGGGGGTCGAGGCCATGGGCGGCGCGCAGGGCGTGTCCGATCATGGACAGGCCAGACAGGGGGTGAACGACCTTCGGGAGGGCAGATTTCATGCGCGTTCCCTGACCTGCGGCCAGGACGATGACGGCGGCGGGGCGAGACATGTTCCTCCTCGGGGGGTCTGCGGTCCCAACGGGACCAGTCGCTCCGCCCCTAGGATTCGAACCTAGACTAAAGGCACCAAAAACCTCTGTGCTGCCGTTACACCAAGGCGGAATGCGTCCACTGTGATGATACCTGCACCCCGCGCGCGCTTTCAAACGCGACCCCGCGCTCGCTGCTTGGTCGAAACATAGGCCACCCCATGCCTCGTGTGATACTGGGGGCATGGCTGAGAAGAGGACACGAATGAGCGGCTTCGCGCGCCGCGAGCAGCTGGTGGCCGTGGGACGTTCCCTGTTCGCAGAGAAGGGCTTCGGCGCGACCAGCGTCGAGGAGATCGCCGCTCGGGCGAAGGTCTCCAAGCCTGTGGTCTACGAGCACTTCGGAGGCAAGGAAGGCCTGTACGCGGTCGTCGTCGACCGCGAGGTGCAGGCGCTCATCTCTTCCCTGCAATCGTCCCTGGAGTCCTCGGAGCGCCCGCGCCTCATCCTGGAGAACGCAACCCTGGGTCTGCTCGACTACATCGAGCGCAACACGGACGGCTTCCGCGTGCTCGTGCGCGACGCCCCCTCGGACCGCACGGCGGGCTCGTTCTCCTCGGTCATGGGCGACGTGGCGACCAGCGTCGAACACATCATCGCCGAGCAGTTCAAGCGCTCGGACTTCGACACCACCTGGTCTCCCCTGTACGCGCAGATGCTCGTCGGCCTCATCGCGCAGGTCGGCCAGTGGTGGCTGGACGACCGCCGCATGAAGAAGGACGAAGTCGCCGCCCACGTCGTCAACCTCATCTGGAACGGCCAGCGAGGCCTGCGCCCCCACCCCACGCTGCGGGTGCGCTCGGGCGAGGGACGCTGAGTTAATCTGTGGCAGATACGACGAGGCCGTGGCGGGTAATCCCAGCCACGGCCTCGTTAATGAGTGAGACTCAGCGCGCCTCGTAGGAGAGGCAGTCCGCGGTGCCCGCGCCGACCGAGATGGAGGCGGCGGTGCACTCGAGGGCGTTGTTGTGGGTGCAGTCGGCCTTCTGGCAGGCGCCGACGAAGGTGTCAGCCTTGGCGAGGCCGCCCTTGACGGTCAGCGGGATGAAGGTCGTGCAGGAGGTCGAGTAGCCGACGGTGATAGCGGTGGCTCCGCAGTTCTTCTCCTTGTTGTAGGAGCAGTCGGTGACGGAGCAGTCGAGGATGCGGGGCATATCTGCCATTGGAGTGTCCTTTTCAACGTGGCCCCGTGGGGCCGAAATGTAGCCGGTCGCGACCGGGTCGGCCGCGCTGTTGACTCCAGTGATACGCCTTTTCGCAACACATCCCAAACGTGCCGACTTTTCGTTGAAATTCCAAGGGTGTTCGCGCGCCTTTCGGGGGCTATTTTCGCATCCACACCATCACTAATTACGCAAATAAATGCGGCATTTCTTTTGCGTAATTCGGATAGGTGAGCCTGCGCTGCGCGGGTGTGGCAAACCTAGCCTGATCGGCTCTCACGCACGCAATCGCCCGCGCCACCAAGGGGCAGCGCGGGCGATTGTGGCTCAGAGCCAACGGTCAGGAAGCGATCACTTCGCCAACCAGAAACGGACCACGATCGTCGTACCGTCGTCGGCCGGCTGCGAGCGCTCGAGATCTGCAACGTAGTCGTAGGAGCCGGAGAAGTCGGTCGACGTCGGCAGATACTCGGGCAGGTCAGCGAGCGTCACGTTGTAGACGCGCTTGCCACCCTCCACGGAGTACTCCATGTCGGGGGTGATGGTCAGGCCATCCGCCTTGGAGACCCAGTAGCGGTCGATCGTGCCGTGAGCGCCGCGCTCGTCGCGCTGGTACCAGTAGAGGCTGTAGTTCTCCGTCTCGGGGACGGTGCGCACGACCTGATCCCCCACCAGCACGTGGTTGACGATCTGGGCCTGCACGGGGGCCATGGCCTCGTCGTCGCGCTTGTTGTCGCGCAGCGTGATGCCATGTTTCCTCAGAGTCTCAGAATCGAGATCGAAGTTCGCGCTGATCTCTTCGGCGTAGGGGCGCACGATGAGGTTATCCGTCACGGAGACGTTGAGAACCTGCCCCACTTTCAGGTCTTCCTCAAAGTCGATCGCGCCCCGCTTCTTGCCATAGAAGTCATCGGTCGTACCCGTGCGGACGAGCTTGTTATGGGTGATCGTCATGCCCGCGTGGTTGTACGTGAAATTACGTCCTTCGAAGACGGTGGTAATACGAATGCCTGCGCCGGAGAAGTTGTTGACAATGAGGTTGTCTTTCACGACGTGGCCCTCGCCGCCGAACAGGCCTATGCCACCCGCTCGCCATCCCAGCTCGATGGTGTTGCCGATGAACGAGTTGAACTTCGAAGCATCAGCATCGCTCTGGGAGCGCAGATCATTGCTCGCCCAGGACGCGAGGCTATCGTCGCCGTTGCCACGCACGGAGGAGTTTCGGACCGTGGAGTTCTTGGTGCCCTGCACGAAGTTGACGCCGTCGGCGAAGTTGTTACGAATGCGGGAGTTCTCGATCACCATGCCGTCGGTGTACGTCATGAACTTATGCTCGCGATAGTCGCCCATCCAGAAGCCGCACTCGAAGTGCTCCACCCACACGTTGGCGACGCGAGTGTTCACACCGGCCGCGCCGGCAAAGCCCTTGTACTGAGCTCCTTCACCGAAGCGAGACTTCAGGTTCGAGGACATGTAGAAGTCGGTCAGCGTCTCATTGCTCGCACCTGGATTAAAGACGATGCCCCCGCCCTCTCTCTGATCGGAGGTGAAGAAGATGTTGGTGTACCACAGGCCCGCACCCTGGAACGTCAGGCCAGGGTGATCGATGCCGATCTTGCGGGAGAATTCCCATGTTCCTGCGGGAATGTAGACCACCTTGGAGGAGGTGTTCGCCGCCGCATCCATCGCCGAGATAAGGGCGTCATCGTCGGCTACGCCATCGCCGGGTTTCGCACTGTTGTAGTCGGCGATGCTCACGGCACCTTCGGGGCGCTCGATGGCGGGCGCTGCCTGCTCGAGCTCGATAAAGTCGATGCCGTACTCGGTATCGTTCTGATCGACCTTGACGATGCGCACATGGTCACCCTGCTGGATCTGGCCATTGAGCAGCGTGTGCACCTCATCAAAGCGGAAACGCTTGTGGGCGGTACCAGGCGCCAGGGTCGGCTCATCATAGACGCTCTCTTTGTAGACATACTGCCAGGCGGTCTCGGAAGACAGGCTGAGGGTCGCAGCGAGGTCATCATTGATATAGACCTGCACTTGACCAGACGCATGATCGGGCAGGGTGAAGCGCAGGTCGAGGGCGTTGGCCGCGGACGTCGCGGTGAAATCCAGAGAGGAGTTCTGGTCCTTCAGGGCCACGTAGGACTGGCCCGAGGCCTCGATGGCCGTCGATTCGAGGTCGTCGGAGCGTTCGAGCGTCGTCCCGTCGGATCGGCTCGCCTCCTCGGCCTCGTATCGCGTGTAGGGGACGGTCGCGCCGTACTGGTCGTCGGCCGCGACCGCACTGGGGACCAGTGCGGGCACCAGCGCAATGACGCCGAGCAGGGCTGCTCCGGCGATAAATGGTCCGCGTTTCATCTGACTCTCATGCCTCTTTCCATGCCCTGAAGGGCGCTCGAAGCGCCACTTCGCTCCTAGATTCCGCTTGTTGGAAGGAACCCGGGCACATAGTAGCGGAATCTGACCGCTGTCAAAGAGTTGCTTAGAAATTTTCTCAGTCAAGAACAGCGAAATACTGCGGATTAGACCGACAGTCAATATTTGCACTGTAATTATAAATATGAGATTCCGATAGCGTGGCAGAGATTGAGGACGAGGCGACGAGGCCTCGGTTGCAGCTGCGCTTGTGGCGATTACTACCAGCGCGAGGCGTCAACTGAGGAAGTCCACAACCACCACAGAAACCCCATCAGCTTTCAAGCCGAAGAGCGGACTTCCGCCACTCCACCCAATACCGGTTAGCATCCCCACGCTCCTCATGGGTTACCCAACGACGAAGCACGCCACCATCTTCACTAGCATAGGCTTCGAGTAGCTGCGGCGGGGTCAGGTCATGGACCCACGAGAGCCGACTAGCGTAGCCATCAACATCCTGAAAGATCACGCCTTCATGGCGGCCATAGCTCCGCGCGAAAGGCCAGCCCTTCCTCCTCGAGGGAAGCTCAATTGCCGCGTAGCGCAAGGCGTATCTCACCAGAGGCGCCTTACGCAGCACCAGCACCTTAAAGGCAAGCTCAATATTCGTGGTCGAAAAGAAGCAACAAAAGTCCCCCCGCTCAAATCCTCCGAAATGGTATGCCCCATCTAGAACTTGAAGCTTGTATGCTGGCAACCCTTGCCATTTGCTGTAAAAAAGACACTGCTCCCTTGCCGCATCAACCACAACCTCATCATCGACAAGCAGCTCACAGAACGCTTTGAGCTCATCAAGAAAAGCTTCAGCACCACTGCCGTCTCTGAAGAAACCACTACTAAAATCTACTCCCACTCGCCCAACACTATCACCCTCATTTCGCCCCTAAACTACCCGCTGCCTTACTACCAGCCGAGCCAACACCGACGACGTCAGGAAAGCCACTGACGAAGCCGAGGCCCACCGTCGGGAAGCATGTACGCATTGAGCAGCTCAGACGGAGACACACCATAGAGCCAAGCGAATGGAACACAATGAGCCGGATTCCAAGTCACAAATTCAAGCAACTCACCCGCCGGACCTCTCATACTCTTATAACAAGCAGATGCAGTCTTATTGACTGACCAGCCCACCGGCAGCTCATCGACTGTACTAGGTACAGACAAGCTTGAAAAACCCAGCGCATGACGCAAGTAGGGCACCGTACAATTCACCATAACAATTTGTGTCAACTCAATTGACTGCGAATTAAACAGTCCACCTGTCCTAACTTTTCCCCGCTCCTTCTCATCGAAGCAGTACTGGCCATCCTCCAGCCATAGCAGCCACCCATCGCCACTCCCAAAGTTGAGAGACAGATCAACACCCCCCTCCTTGAATCTATTGCGAACTTCAATCTTCACGTATCGATTCATTACTGCTGCATACTCATCCAGGAAGGCCATCGGGTCATTCCTGTCGCCATCGACCTTCCTCCCGAAGAACCGTTCCAGCGCGTCCATTACTGCCACCTTCCTTTCGAGTTTTAGGCGCGGTCGCTTGAATGCGGACAGAGCAGCGAGTGCCGACCGTGGCACGATTTACTCACGTCAACCAAGCAGTCGCTCACCCGACACGCTCACTCGAGCAAATCGGCTGCCTCGAGCCAGGCCTCCTCCAGCTCGTCCATCTCGGCCAGGACGTCCTGGTGGGCCGCTGAGACCTTCGTCAGCTCGGACACCGCCGAAGGGTCCGTCGCCACCTGGATCGACAGTTTCTCCAGCTTCGCCTCCAGGTTCGAGGCCTCCGCCCGCAGGCGCTCCAGCTTGCGTTCGATGCGGGCCACTTCCTTCTTGGCCGCGCGCCGCGCCGCAGCGTCACTCACGCCGCCGCGAGCGCTCCCCTGCCCCGCACTGTCCTCGCCCGAGGAGGCTTCCGCGGAGGGCGCGGTGGAGCGGGAGGCGGAGCCGGCCTCGTCGGCGCGAGAGGACGAACCAAACGCCCCGAGGTCGCCGGAGGCGCGCATCTGCAGGTACTGTTCGACGCCGCCGGGCAGGGCGCGGACCTGGCAGTCGCCGAGGAGGGCGACCTGGTGGTCGGTGACCCGCTCGAGGAGGTAGCGGTCGTGGGAGACGACGACGAGGGTGCCCGGGAACGTGTCGAGTAGGTCCTCCATGGACGCCAGGGTGTCGGTGTCGAGGTCGTTCGTGGGCTCGTCGAGGAGCAGCACGTTCGGCTGGCTCATCAGCAGGCGCATGAGCTGGAGGCGTCGGCGCTCGCCGCCGGAGATCTCGCTGATGCGCGTGTAGGCGCGGGCGCGCGTGAAGCCCATGCGCTCCGTCATCTGCGAGGCGCTGACCTCCTTGCCGTCCACGACGACGGTCTGGGCGACGTCGGCGACGGCCTCGACGACGCGCATGTCGGCCAGGGCGTCGAGCTCGTGCGTGTCCTGGGAGAGGGTGGCGACCTGGACGGTCTTGCCGCGCTTGACGCGCCCCGAGGTGGGCTCGAGGTCGCCGCGCAGCAGGTTCAGGATCGTCGTCTTGCCGGCGCCGTTGACGCCGACAATACCGACTCGCTCGGCGGGGGCCAGGCGCCAGGTGACGCCCTTGAGGATGTCCAGGCGCGAGCCGTCGGGGCGCGTGAAGGACACGGAGACGTCCTCGAGGTCGATGACGTCCTTGCCCAGGCGCGCGGTCGCCATCTTCACCAGCTCGACGGTGTCGCGCGGCGGCGGCACGTCGGCGATGAGGGCCTCGGCGGCGGCGATGTGGAACTTCGGCTTGGAGGTGCGGGCGGGTGCCCCGCGGCGCAGCCAGGCGAGCTCCTTGGTGAGCAGGTTGGCGCGCTTGGCGGCGGCCACGTCCGCCTGGCGCATGCGCTCGGCGCGGGCGAGCGTGTAGGCGGCGTAGGAGCCGTCGTAGATTTCGACGTGCCCGGCGATCTGCGGACGGTCGCCGCCCGGGTCGACGCCGGGGACGACCTCCCAGATGTGCTCACACACAGCGTCGAGGAACCAGCGGTCGTGGGTGACGGCCAAGAGCGCGCCGGACGCGCCGGGGCGGGCGAAGCGGGCGTTCAGGTGCGCGGCCAGCCAGGCCACGCCCTCGACGTCGAGGTGGTTGGTGGGCTCGTCCAGGCACACGATGTCCGCGGTGGCCGCGAGGACGCGGGCGAGCGCGACGCGGCGGCGCTGTCCGCCCGACAGGGTACCGACGAGGGCGGCGGGATTGATGTCGGCGAGGAGTCCGGCGTGGATGTCGCGCACGGCCGGGTCGGAGGCCCACTCGTACTCCTCCATGCCGGGGTGAACGGCCTGGATCACGGTGTCCTCGGGGTCGAGAGTGTCCGCCTGGGTGAGGACGGCGACGCGCACACCGTCGCGTCGGGTCACCACTCCCCCGTCGGGTTCCTGCGTGCCAGCGACGATGCGCAGGAGCGTGGACTTTCCGGCGCCGTTGGGGCCGAGGATGCCGACGCGGCTGCCGTCGTCGAGGCCGACCGTGACCCCTTCGAGGAGCTTGCGCGACCCCGCGAGGGCGCCGACGTTTTGGGTTCCGAGCAGGTGCGCCATCAGATGGCCTCCGTCGATTCGATGCGGGCGCCACGTGCGGGCCCGTGGGTGGGGATCGCGCGAGCGACCGTGGGAGCGTCGCTCAAGGTTGCCGCCAGGGTCTGGGCGTGCTCGGCGTCGCGCGCGAGGGCCGCGACGGTCGGGCCGGACCCAGACAGCGTAACGGCCAGAGCTCCCGCGTCCTTCGCGGCACCGATAGTCTCGGCCAGCTCGGCGCGCAGGCGCAGGGCGGGTGCCTGCAGGTCATTGACGAGGCAGTGGCGCAGTTCCTCGTGTCCCCCGCAGAGGGCGGCGACCTCCTCGGGCGTGGGTTCGGCCAGGGCGGGCGCACCCGCCGCGTCGACACGGTCGAACTCGCGGAACACCTCGGGGGTGGACAGACCCTCGCGGGACAGGAACATGACCCAGTGGTGGCGCCCCTCCTCGTCCCCCTCGCGCAGGACGCTCATGTGGTCCCCGCGCCCGGTTCCCAGCGCAATGCCGCCGGCCAGGCAGGCGGGGACGTCTGCGCCCAGCGAGCGGCCGATCGCCTGCAGCTGCTCGTCGCCCAGGCCCAGCTCCCACAGCTCGTTGCAGGCCACCAGGGCGGCGGCCGCGTCGGC
>NZ_ALCB01000072.1:0-82243 GCF_000282935.1 Actinomyces sp. ICM39 | reverse complement strand
TCGTCCCGGCCCACCCGTTTGCGTAGCGATCCGCTAGGCGACCCAGCGGCCCGAACCATCAAAGGTGTAGGCGGTGCCGCCGATAACGACACGTCCAGTCGCCATGGCACCCGACGGGTGGCAGAAGTACCAGCTGCCGCCGTCCTTCACCCATCCGATTGCCATCTGGCCGGATTCCGTGAGGTAGTACCACTGACCACCCACGACGGCCCAGCCGGTGGCCATCGAGCCATCGCTGTTCAGGTAGAACCAGGCGCCGCCCAGGTTCACCCAGCCACTCGCCATCGCACCACTGGCGTTCAGGTAGTACCAGGTGTCGCCGTCCTTCAGCCAGCCGGTAGCCATGGCTCCGGTGTCGGGATCCAGGTAGTACCAGGTGCCGCCGACGGCGGTCCAGCCGGTCGCCATCGCGCCGGACGGGGCGTAGTAGCGCCACGCGCCGTCCTCGACCTGCCAGCCGGTCTTCATCCAGCCATTCGCATCGAAGGAGTACGTGACGCCGTCACGGACAACGCGCTCGTTGGCCGGGTAGGTCCCATCCGGGTAGCGCAGCCACCAGCGTCCATCACCCGAGGCGACCCACTGCGCGGCAGCCGGATCCGGATCCGGGGTGACGGTGGGATCGATGCGATCACCCGCGGCCTGCGTGAAGACGGCGACCGTGCGAGCGGGAACCGTGACGGAGCCCGTCTTCGCGTCGAAGGACGCGCCCTTGACGGTCTCATCCGAGCCGTTCGCCTGGGCCTCGTGCAGCTTGAAGACGCGACCCGACAGGCCCTCGACCGCGGTGGTCACGGACTCCCCCGTCGCGTTGAAGACGACGAGAGCACCGTCGAGCTTCGCGTCGATGTCATTCCCGGCCCCGGCCTCGTCGTTGATGAGCATGACGATCGTGCCGTCCACGGCGCCCTCACCCGAGTTGGGGAAGGTCACCTTGGAGCGGACCAGATCCGCGCTGCCCAGCGTGAACAGGCGCGAGGAGGAACGCACGCGCAGGAAGTCCATCGCGATTTCCGAGGAGGTGTCGATCTGCTCCGGGGTCGGCTTCAGATCGGGGTTCTCCAGCAGCGGGCGCATGTGATCCCAGGCCGCGCCATTCTTCGACTTCACCGGCAGGCCACGGCCAAAACCGTTGTCGCGCATCGACCAGTCGATCGCGTTGAAGTGGTCACCGGAGTTGTAGGAGTCGCGGTCCAGGGACTTCGAGCGCAGCATCTCCGTGCCCGAGGCCCAGAAGGAGGGCGACTGCGACAGGGCCACGGAGGCCTGGCTGATCAGCGACATGCGCACGCGGTGATCCATTGGAGCATCCGCGGGCATCTTGTAGGTGACCAGGTCGAAGAGCGTCTCGTTGTCGTGGGCGTCCACGTAGTTGACGTTCTCGGCGGGCTGGGAGGCGAACCCGGCGCCCTGGCCGTTGTAGTCCAGCTGCGTGCCCGGCACGGTCTTACCGTCGTAGGTGGTGAGCGTGTAGTCCTTCAGGTTGCCCGCCAGGCCCAGCTTCACCAGGTCCACGCGGTGCAGATAATCAGCGCGGCGATCCGCCTCCGAGCGGGTGTCGAGGCCGTTGAGGTCCGAGAACGCGCCCGAGCCGAAGCCCTGCAGCACGCGGTGGTCCTCATCGAAGGGGCCACCGCCGTGCACGGCGTCGCGCAGGCGGTCGTTGAACGCACCAATGCCGGTGCCATCCAGCTGACCCTGCGTAGCCTGGGTGAACAGCGCGTTGTTCGCGACCTCACCGAAGTTCCAGCCCTCGCCGTAGATGTACAGGCGCGAGCCGTCCACGCCGTCCTTCTCCAGGGTGAGGGAGGACAGGGCCGCCTTCGCGCGTTTCATCTCCTCGGCCGGGTGGTGGCCCATGAGGTCGAAGCGGAAGCCGTCGACGTGGTAGTACTTCGCCCAGTGGATCATCGAGTCGATCATGAGGTGCTCGCTCATCGCGTTTTCGGTCGCGACGTTGGAGCAGCAGGTTGAGGTCTCGACACCGCCGGTGGCGTTCAGGCGCTGGTAGTAGCCGGGCACGACGCGGTCAAGGACCGAATGGGCGGACTGACCCGCCGAGGGCGTGTGGTTGTAGACCTGGTCAAGGACGACCTGCATGCCGATCGAGTGCAGACCACCCACCATGGAGCGGAATTCACGCACACGCGCGCCACCATTCTGGTGGGCTGCGGTCGCGTACGAGCCCTCGGGGGCCATCCAGTGCAGCGGGTCGTAGCCCCAGTTGTAGGCGTCCTGGTCGGCCACGGCCGCAACCGCCGCCTGCTGCTCCTCGGACGCCGGGCCGGCATTCTCGGGGATCGCGGGCGTCTTCTGGTCTGCGCGCTTCTCGGGGATGGTCGCGATGTCGAAAGTGGGCAGCAGGTGCACCGTGTTCATGCCGGCGCGCGACAGCTCGGCCAGGTGGCGCATGCCGTTGGACTGGAACTGCGTGAAGGCCATGTAGGTGCCGCGCATGTCCTCGGGCACCGACGTGTCTGCGGCGGAGAAGTCGCGCACGTGCAGCTCGTAGATGGAGCGCTGGGCGTCATCTGCGATGACGGGGGCCTTCGAGTCCGTCCACAGCGAGGGGGCGATCGACGGATTGTCCATGTTGACAGCCACGGAGCGCGTGGAGTCAACGGTCAGGGCCACCGAGTAGGGGTCGGTGACGAGGTTCGTCTCAACCTTGCCCGTCTCAGGCACGTAGACGCTGACCTCCCACAGGTACTGGGCGCCCTCGTGGATGTCGCCGGCGGCGTTGTCCACGCTCCAGCGACCGTCCTCGCCGCGCACGGCGGCGGTACGCAGGCCGTCCCCCTGCACGTCGGCGTCGGAGCCGCGCGGGGTCGAAGTGTTCCACGACAGCAGGGTCACGTTCTTAGCGGTCGGCGCCCACAGCGCGAACGTCGGGTTACCCGCCTCGTTCCAGCCCACGCCGTACGAGGCCTGGGTGGCCTTCGCCGCGTAGAGCGAGTCGAGGACGGGTGCGATCTGCACGCCGGTGAAGGCGTTGATGCTCTCCCCCGACTTCTGGGCGACCGCGATCTGGCCGGTGAGGGCCTCGCGGGCTCCGGCCTCGTCGAGGGAGGCCTTCAGGGCGATGTATCCGTTGAGGTTCGGGTGGGCCGCGGTCACCTCGGCGGGCAGGTCGCCCGCGACGGTCAGGGCGCTCGTCGAAGCGCCGGTGACGGCGCCATCCGCCAGGCCGGCGCCGCCCTCGGGGGCGGTCACCAGCTCATAGGAGAGCTTCGCGGAACCGTCGAGAACCTGCGCGCGAGTCACACCCTCGGGCAGCAGCGAGGTCGGCCACGCGAGAATGTTCGAGGTCACCCAGTAGGCGCGCTGCTCGCCAGCGCCCGCGACCGGGGCGTCAGCGCTCGCGATGTTGACCTTGTGCGTCTGAGAATCGTAGGTGAAGGTCACGAGCTTGTTCGCTTTCGTCGCAAACTGGTAGTTGGCACCGCCGATGGCGCCATCTTGCCCGTAATTCTCGTTGTCGGACCCGCCGATGGCAACCTTGAACTCGTAGTTGCCCTCAGGCAGCGCGGTGGTGGCGTAGGTGTAGGTCCCGTCCCCCACCGGCTCCATGAGGGGTGCCAGGCATGCGGGCTTCCAGTTATCAGTGCAGCCCAAGGACTTCTGGAAGGAACCCGGCAGCGTCACCATCTGGTCGGTCGCGGTGTTCCACACGCGGTGCGTCGCGCGGTTGTAGAAGAAGGTGACGGACGTCGTTTCGCTCAGGGTGTAGGAGATGTTTGCCCCTCCCGCAGCGCCCCCGGCACCAAACGACGTGTCCCACGAGCCGCCCTCGGCGACCTTGTACTGGTAGTCGCCGGCCGGAAGCGTGAACGTCGCGCTGTACACGCCCGTCGCGTCGCGCTTGAGCGCAGCCTTATCGCAGCCGGGCGCCCAGTCGGCGTCGCATCCCATCGCCATGTTGTGGTTACCGGGGATTGTCACCAGCACGTCGGCGGCGGCGCCGGCAGCTCCCGCGTCGGCAGCAGTCGCATCGTTACCCAGGTTTGACGTTCCTGTCTCGGGCGCGGCCCACGCGGCTGGAAGTACACCTCCCATCAGCGCGATAGCAGCGCCAACGCCCAGCGTTCGGCGCAGCATTGTCCTATTGAGTCGGTATGTCACGACAGACTCCCTCGTCCAAAAGCGGTCCCCTCCCATGGGGGCTGCTCCTAGGTTAGACACACTGCAACGGTTCCGAAACTTTTCTGCAAAGCACAAGCGAAAACGCGGACCGAGTGGTTAACAAAAAACCTCGCCACCGCTCAGGTGACGAGGTCATTGGTACCCCCAACCGGATTTGAACCGGTGTTAACGCCGTGAGAGGGCGTCGTCCTAGGCCGCTAGACGATGGGGGCCTTGATTCACTTATGAATCCGTACCCCCAACCGGATTTGAACCGGTGTTAACGCCGTGAGAGGGCGTCGTCCTAGGCCGCTAGACGATGGGGGCCTTGCTGAAACTTACGCTTCAGACCGCTGGGGTACCAGGACTCGAACCTAGAATGGCTGAACCAGAATCAGCTGTGTTGCCAATTACACCATACCCCATTGGGTATCACCTGCTTCGCTTTCACGTCGCTGGCGACAGGAGATAACTGTAGCGGACCGACGCCCTCATGCCAAATCGAAGGCTAGTGGTCCCGATCACCCACCACCTCTCCCCCACGAAGGAAACACCTCCAGGCACGACGAAGCCCCGACCTCGTCCCTCAAACAGGGCGACGAGGCCGGGGCTGGTCGCAGAGATCAGGCCAGGGAGGCGCGCAGGGCGCGCAGGCGGGTCAGCGAGGAATCGCGGCCCAGGATCTCCATGGACTCGAACAGCGGCGGGGAGACCTGACGGCCGGTCACGGCGACGCGCAGCGGGCCGAAGGCCAGGCGGGGCTTGACGCCCATCTCGTCGACGATGCGTGCGCGCAGCGACTCCTCGAGCGCCGCGGTCGTGAACTCGGTCAGACCCTCGACAGTCTCGATAGCGGCGTCCAGGACGTCCACGGCGTTGTCCTTCAGCTTGGAGACGGCCTTCTCATCCATCTCCAGGGCGTCGTCGGCAACGAAGAGGAAGCCGAGCATGCCCGTGGCCTCGCCGAGCAGCTGGATGCGCGTCTGGATGAGCGGCGCGGCCTCGGTGAGGATCTCGCGCTCATGATCGGTCAGCGCCTCGAAGGAGTCGGCCGAAACAACCTCGTCGCGGTGGAGGAAGGGCACCAGGCGGTTGCGGAAGTCCTCGCCGTCCAGCAGACGGATCTGCTCGGCGTTGATCGCGATGGCCTTCTTCTGGTCGAAGCGCGCCGGGTTCGGGTTCACCTCCGAAATGTCGAAGGCCTGGGCCATCTCCTCCATGGAGAAGATGTCGCGGTCCGCGGCAATCGACCAGCCCAGGAGGGCCAGGTAGTTGTTGAGGCCCTCGGGGATCATGCCGGCGGCCTTATGCAGCAGCAGGTTCGACTCGGGGTCGCGCTTGGACAGCTTCTTGTTGCCCTCGCCCATGACGTAGGGCAGGTGGCCGAAGCGCGGCATGAACTTGGCGACGCCAATGGCCTCGAGCGCGCGGTACAGAACGATCTGGCGGGGCGTCGAGGAGAGCAGGTCCTCGCCGCGCAGCACGTGGGTGATCTCCATGAGCGCGTCGTCGATCGGGTTCACCAGCGTGTAGAGCGGGTGGCCGTTGGCACGCACGATGACATAGTCCGGCACCGAGCCGGCCTTGAAGGTGATCTCACCGCGGATCAGGTCCGTGAACGTGATGTCCTCGTCGGGCATGCGCAGGCGCAGGACGGGCTGGCGGCCCTCGGCGCGGAAGGCGGCGATCTGCTCCTCCGTCAGGTTACGGTCGAAGCCGTCGTAGCCGAGCTTGGGATCCTCACCCTTGGCGCGGTGACGCTCCTCGATCTCCTCGGGGGTCGAGTATGACTCGTAGGCGTACCCGGCCTCGAGCAGGCGGGCGGCCACGTCACGGTAGATGTCCATGCGCTCGCTCTGGCGGTACGGGCCGTGCGGGCCTCCCTTACCGACGCCCTCGTCCCAATCGAGGCCCAGCCACTGCAGGGACTCGATGATCTGGTCGAAGGACTCCTGGGAGTCGCGGGCGGCATCCGTGTCTTCGATGCGGAAGACGAAGGTTCCTCCCGTGTGGCGGGCGTAGGCCCAGTTGAACAGGCACGTGCGGACCATGCCGACGTGAGGGGTTCCTGTGGGCGAGGGGCAGAAGCGGACGCGAACGTCGGCACCGGTGGCAGTTGTTTCACTCATGATTCCTCCATCCTACTCCAGCGGTGGCTGTTGCATTTGCTTGATGGGTGGGCGCGCTGCGACGCGGACCGGGGGCGCGGATACGCTGGTTGCATCACCGGGATCGGCCCGCGCCGCATCCACCGACTCATCCAGGAGGACACCGTGTCCGTTCGTCTCTTTTCCGACTCCCACCTCTACCGCACCGGTTCCCTGAAGTGGACGGGTATCACGACCTCAAGCGGTGAGCCGACGATCGGCGCGTGGGTGGCGGAAATGGACTTCGGGACGGCCCCGGAGGTTGCCGACGCGATGAAGGGCGCGATAGACGACGGCCTGCTCGGCTACCAGCCGACCTGGCTGGAGCCGCGCATCGCAGGCGCGACCGCCGAGTTCCAAAAGCGTCGCTTCGGCTGGGACGTGGACGCCTCCCATGTGCGCCTCGTGGCCTCGGTCCTGCCCGCCCTCGAAGCGACGATTGAGCACCTGGTGCGCCCGGGCGCGCCGATCATCGTGCCCACCCCCGCCTACATGCCTTTCCTGACGATCCCGGGCAAGTTCGACCACCCCGTCATCGAGGTTCCCTCGCTGCGCGGCACGCGTGCCGGCGGACGCGGCTGGGCGCTCGACCTGGAGGGGATCCGCGCCGGGCTCGAGGCCGGGGCCGGCCTCGTCATCCTGTGCAACCCCTGGAACCCGGTCGGCCGCGTCCTGCGCGAGGACGAGCTGCGCGCCCTGCACGACGTGGTCCGCGAGTACGACGCGCTCGTGTTCTCCGACGAGATCCACTCCTCCCTCGTGCTGGATGAGTCGATTCCTTTCGTTTCCTACGCGTCGCTTGGCCCCTCGTTCGCATCCCACACGGTGACCGCGACCGCCGCGTCGAAGGGATGGAACATCGCAGGCCTGCCCTCCGCGCAGGTGATCCTGCCCGACGAGGCGCTGCGCGAGCGCTGGGACGTGTTCGCCGCCGACGTGCGCCACGATGCCAACGTCATCGGCACGGTCGGCGCGATCGTCGCCTACGAGCGGGGCGATGCCTGGCAGCGCGAGGTCAAGGACCTGATCCACTCCAATGTGGACCTCGTCGAACGCGCTCTCGCGGATACACCGATCGACTTCGTGCGCCCCGAGGGCACGTACCTGACCTGGTGGGGCTTCGAAGGCGTGGACCTGGGCCCCCTCTCCCCCGCCGCGACGCTGCGCGAGCGCGCCCGCATCGCAGCCAACGAGGGCCGCACCCTGGGGGCCGACTACGCCTCGTGGGCGCGCATCAACCTGGCATGCGCCCCCGACGTGGCCTCGCGGATCGTGGAGAGGGTCCTCGGCCTGCTCTGATCTTCATCTCACGCGAGACGAGGCCGTGGCCGGGAACGGTGGACATCCACCTCCCGGCCACGGCCTCGTTTGCGCCTGATTCCTGCTTAGGCGCCCAGGGCCGCTTCGATGCCTGCGACCACGGTCTGGCGGGCCGCAGAGGCCGCCTCGACGACGGCGGTCGGATCCGTCGGGGCGTCGGCGAAGGACAGGTCGGAGACGACCGACATGCCGGCGACGCGCACGCCCAGGGCATGCAGCGTGATGGCCTCCATGACGGTCGACATGCCCACGCAGTCCACGCCCAGGCTCGCGAGGATGCGGGTCTCGGCCATGGTCTGGTACTCGGGGCCGCGCAGGATCGCGTAAGTACCCTCGCGCTGGCACACCCCGCGCAGCCCCTGCGTCATCTGGGCATCCCACACTGCCGACACGTCCAGGAAGAGCGGCCCATCGAAGGGCGAGGTGCCACTGAAGTTCACGTGGTCGGTGATCGCCATGACGTCGCCTAGGTTCCAGGGCTTCAGGCAACCGTTCGCATTCGTGAGGACCGCGCGGCTGATCCCCGCCGCAACGGCACCGCGGGCCAGGGCCGTGACGGGGCGGGCGCCCAGCCCCTCGTAGAGGTGCGTGCGGCCCGTGGCCACGAGGACCACTCCCCCGCACGCCTCGTAGGCGCGCAGCTCGCCACCATGCCCGTCCGCAACCGGCGCGACGACGCCAGGGATATCGCCCAGCGGCACGGTGGCCACGGGGGCTCCCCAGGCCTCGTCGAGAGCCTCGGCCAAGCCGGACCCAAGCACGACGAGCGCATCCGGGCGTCCCGCAAGAGAGGTGAGGACCCGGGCGCCGGCCACGGCCTCGTCGTCGAGGAGAGCGGTGGTGAAGCGCGGGTCGACGCTCACTGCTCGTCCTCGCCCGCGCCCTCGGCATAGGTGCGCGAGGGCAGCTTCTCCTGCGCGCGCACGCGGCCCGCGCTGGTCGCCCAGTAGCCGACGAAACCGACGACCATCGCCAGGAGGATGCCAATGTTGGCGCCCGCCCAATCACCCTCGCGGCCGCCCAGGGGGCCGAGGAGGTAGCCCTGCCAGGACAGCCAGGAGGCGCTCGCGTTGACGACGAGGCCCCAGCCCACCAGCGAGCCGACGATCAGGGAGGCGACCGCACCCCAGTTCACCGAGCCGTAGCGACCCGAAGGAGTGAAGAGCGAAGGCTCGTCGTAGTCCTTGTGGCGCAGTGCGATGTCCGCCAGCATGACGCCGCCCCACGCGGCGATGACGACGCCGAGGGTCGTGAGGAACGCCGTGAAGGGGGTCAGGAAGGAGTCCGCGAAGAACACGACGACGATCGTGCCGACCGTCATGATCGTGCCGTCAATCGCGGTGGCGACCGGACGCGAGACGGGCACGCCCGTGGCCAGCAGCGACAGGCCCGAGGAGTAGATGTCCATGACGATGCCGCCGATAAGGCCCAGAATCGCAACCAGCGCGAAGGGGATGAGGAACCAGGTGGGCAGCAGCGTGGTGAGCGCGCCGATCGGATCATTACCGATCGCCTCGGAGAGGGACTCATCGGCCGAGCCAACCAGGAGGATGCCGAAGAAGACCAGGATGACCGTGGGCAGCGCCGCACCCACCGTCGTCCAGCCGACCACACCCTTCGTCGAGGCCGCGCGCGGCAGGTAGCGCGAGTAATCGGCGGCCGCGTTAATCCAGCCAAAACCGAAGCCCACGAGGAGCATGCAGCCCGCACCCAGGACCGCGGTCAGGGGCGCCGAGGGGCGCGAGGAGAGGACCGCGAAGTCGATCGTCGGGGCGACCAGCACCAGGTAGACGATCGTCAGGGCCGCGGTGGCCCAGGTGATCCACGTCTGAACCTTCATAATCGCCTCGAAACCGAGGATGCCCGAGCCAGCCGCCAGCACGACGACGAGGATCAGCGCGATGATCTGGGCGACGACGTGGTTGGTGAAGCCGAGCGCCCCCATCACCGTGGCCGTGGCCTGGACGGCCATGATCGCCAGGAAGGTCTCCCAGCCCACCGTCAGGATCCACGAGATCGCAGCGGAAATACGGTTGCCGTTAAAGCCGAAGGCCGCGCGCGACAGGACCAGCGTCGGGGCGGAGCCGCGCTTACCGGCGATGGCGATGAGGCCGCAGACCAGGAAGGACAGGGCCACGCCGACGACGGACACGACGACCGCCTGGGCGAGGGAAAGCCCGAAGCCGAGGACCCACGAGCCCCACGAGATACCCAGGACCGAAATGTTCGCCGCGAACCACGGCATGAACAGGTCGGAGGGTTTTCCCTTGCGATCGGATTCGGGGATGACGTCCAGGCCGGCCATTTCGACGGCCAGCGCGCCCGATGACTGGGGTTCGCTCACGGTGTGCTCCTATGCGACGGAGATATTGTCAGAACGACGTAATCCTATCACACAGGTCACACAGTTAGGCTCGGACAACGGGATTCGTCAGTCTTCCAATCCCCTCGATCTCGATTTCCACGCGATCACCGGCGTGAACGATCTCGGCACCCGCGGGCGCGCCCGTGGCGATCACGTCGCCGGGCAGCAGCGTCATCTGATGAGACACGTAGGACACCAGCTCGAAGGGGTTCCAGATCATGTGCGCGGTCGAGGAGTCCTGAGCGATCTCACCGTTCAGGTACGAGCGAATCGCCAGGTTGGTCACGTCAAGGGCGGGGTCGACCGTGATCCACGGGCCCAGCGGGCACGCTGAGTCGAAAGACTTTCCGCGCGACCAGGGGCCGCCCGTCATCGCGTCGCGGGCGGTGGCATCGTTGGCGATCGTGTAGCCGAGGATCATCTGCGGCGCGTCCTCGACGCTCACGTCCTTAGCCAGGGACTTGATGACGATCGCGAGCTCACCCTCGAAGGCCACCGCGTTCGACCAGGCGGGGATCGCGATCGGGTCGTCGGGGCCCACAACAGAGGTGTTGGCCTTCAGGAAAATCGGCGGCTCGGGGCGCTCATCAGCCGGAATCGGGGTGTCCGAGTAGTTGTCGCCAATGCCCACAACCTTCGAGCGCGGGATCACCGGGGAGAGCAGGCGCACCTCGTCCAGCTCGTAGATCTGGCCGGAGGGTTCCACGGGCGAAAACAGCGGGTCACCCTTGAGCCCCACGATCCTCGTCGAGCCCTCCTCAAGGGCGCCGTAGACCGGGTTCGTACCATCGGAAAAACGTGCGATTCTCATGCCGGTAGCCTAACGCAGCCTCGCGTGCGCCGCGGCGAGCAGCGCCGACAGACACGACGCCGGGTGCGCGAGGCACGAGACGTGCCCGGCACACCCGGCGAGGTGGTCAGCAGCTATTACTTCTTCTTCTGCTTGGGGCGCTTCCACACACCACCCGGAACATCGCCGGGCAGCAGCGGGTTCTTCTCACCCACGAAGACGGGCTCGGCGACGCCATCGCGACGCTGGGCCTCGTAGTCGCGCAGCGCGCCCAGCACCCAGCGGGCCAGGAAGACCAGGGCCACCAGGTTCGTGATCGTCATGACCGCCATCGCGATGTCAACGGCGTTCCACACGACGTCCAGGGTCAGCAGGGCACCGATCGTTGCCGAGGCCACGCACACGACGCGCACGGTCCAGCTCGCCCAGCGGGCATCCCCGAAGACGAAGGACATGTTCGTGTCGGAGTAGACGTAGGCGGCGATAATCGAGGAGTAGGCCAGGACGAAGATGAGGATCGCCATGGGGACGATCGTCCACGCGCCCAGCTCGTGGGCCACGGCCAGGGTCGTCAGGTTCGAGGGGTTCACGTCCGCGCCGCCCCACACCTTCTCGCCTGCGATGAGGATGACGAAGGCGGTCGCAGTGCACACGACGATCGTGTCGATGAAGACGCCCAGGGACTGGATGAGGCCCTGGCGCACCGGGTGGGACACGGTCGCGGTCGCGGCGGCGTTAGGAGCGGTGCCCTGGCCGGCCTCGTTGGAGAAGAGGCCACGCTTGGTGCCGTTGATCATCGCGGCGATGATGCCGCCGCCCAGGCCGCCGACGGTGGCGTCGATGGAGAACGCGGAGGTGAAGATCTGACCCAGAACGGTGCCGAACTGCGTGATGTTCATGAGGCAGACGATGGCGACCATGATGACGTAGACGGTCGCCATGATCGGGGCCATCCACTCGGTGACGCGGGCGACGGTGCGGATACCGCCGAAGATGACCATCGCAGAGAAGACGAAGATGAGGCCTGCGACCGTGAGCTGCGCAGCCGAGAAGCCGCCCGCGCCGGGCAGGGGCTGCTTAGCGGCCTCACCGAAGGCGCTCGTGAGCGTGCCCGCGATGGCGTTGGACTGCACGGAGGTGATGACGATGCCGCAGGTGACGACTGTAATAACGGCGAAGACGTTGGCCAGGACGCGGTTCTTCATACCGCGCTTGATGTAGTAGGCCGGGCCGCCGCGGAAGGAGCCGTCGGAGTGCTTGACCTTGAAGATCTGGGCCAGCGTCGCCTCGAAGAACGCGGTCGCCATGCCCACCAGGGCCACGACCCACATCCAGAAGATCGCGCCCGGGCCGCCGAACATGAGCGCCGCAGCCACGCCGAACACGTTTCCGATACCCACGCGCGCGGCCAGCGAGATCGCGAACGCCTGGAACGAGGAGATGCCGCCGTCGGCTCCCTTGCGCGAGCCGAGGACCGTGCGCACCATCTCCGGGAACAGGCGCAGCTGCACGCCGCGGGAGACGACCGTCAGGACGAGGCCCACGCCGATCAGGATGACAATCGTCAGGTGCATCGTGATCCAGTCAGCAATCTGCTGCTCGATCTGGGCAATGTGTTCCACAGGAGCCTCCCGGGGTGTCAAAAGACGAGGCCGGGTGAAGTGCGCCGAGCCTCGCGCGCTGTCGCGGGACGCACCCGCGCGTTGTAATGGGACCCGTTCATCTTGCCACAGGGCTCCTCACCCGGCAGGCGACGTCTCGCCACGCGCACGCCCGCGCTGTTTCCGGACGAGGCGCCCCGGCCTCGTCGATGAGCTGCGGGAAGAGCCCGGCGGTGCGGGGACGCAGACGTGGGCGCACTCTGGGACAATGGGAGCATGAGCGCGACTTTGAACGAGATCCTGGACGACCTGGAGGACGAGGGCCGTCTGGGCGACGACGATGCCCTGTACGAGGCCTTCGTGTCCTGGGCCGAGGGCACCGGGCGTCCGCTCTACCCCCACCAGGAGGAGGCCCTGGTGGAGATCCTCGCGGGCAACCACGTGATCGCTGCGACCCCCACGGGGTCGGGCAAGTCGATGATCGCGCTCGCCGCGCACTTCACGTCGATGGCGCACGGTGGCCGCTCCTACTACACGGCGCCACTCAAGGCCCTGGTGTCGGAGAAGTTCTTTGACCTCGTGTCCCTGTTCGGCGCGGACAACGTCGGCATGGTGACCGGCGACGTGTCTCTCAACGCCGACGCGCCCATTATCTGCTGCACCGCCGAGATCCTTGCGAACCAGTCGCTGCGCGAGGGGCCGACGCTGGACGCGGACATGATCGTCATGGACGAGTTCCACTTCTATGGGGATCGTCAGCGCGGCTGGGCGTGGCAGGTGCCGCTCCTGGAGCTGAGGACCCCGCAGGTGGTCGCGATGAGCGCGACGTTGGGCGACACGACGCGTTTCGAGCGCGCGTGGAAGGAACGCACCGGGCGCGACGTGTCCCTCATCGACGACGCGGAACGCCCCGTGCCCCTCGAGTTTGAGTACGTCGTGGACCGCCTGCCCGACACGGTGGAGCGGCTGCTGGGCGAAGGCCGTTGGCCCGTCTACATCGTGCACTTCTCCCAGCGCGACGCGGTTGCTACCGCGCAGTCTTTCGACCGTTCCTCGCTGATTTCTCCCGAGCAGAAGAAGGCGATCGCCGCGCAGCTGGCGGGCGTGTCGTTTACGAAGGGCTTCGGGCAGACCCTGAAGTCGCTGCTCGCGCAGGGCATCGGCGTGCACCACGCGGGCATGCTGCCTCGCTACCGCCGCCTCGTCGAGCGCCTCACGCAGGCGGGCCTGCTACCGATCGTGTGCGGCACGGACACCTTGGGCGTGGGTATCAACGTCCCGATCCGCACGGTGCTGATGACGTCGCTCGTGAAGTACGACGGTCGGCGCATGCGCCACGTGAGCGCGCGCGAGTTCCACCAGATCGCGGGCCGCGCCGGCCGCGCCGGCTTCGACACGGTCGGTTTCGTGCGCGTCCTGGCCCCCGAGCACGAGGTCGATGCCGCCCGTGAGCGCGCACGCCTGAGCGCCGCGCAGGAGGCCGCACGCGACGCCCGCGAGGCCAAGCGCGCGGCGAAGAAGTCCGCGAAAAAGCGCAAGGGGCCAGGCGAGGGCGAGATCTCGTGGACGCGCTCGACGTTCGAGCGCCTCGTGGATGCGGCTCCCGAGCAGCTCACGAGCCGTTTCGAGATGACGCACGCGATGGTCCTCAACGTGCTGGCCGGTGCTCCTGCGGCCGGGCGCGACCCGGGCGAGCACCTCGTGTGGCTGGCGCGCAACAACGACGATCCGCCCACGGATCGCAACCCGCACCTGCGCCGCCTGGGTGAGATCTACACGTCGATGAAGCAGGCGGGCGTCGTCGAGCACGTGTCTTCTGCGCAGGCCTCGGCGTCGGGTGAGCCTCGCCTGCGTGCGGCCACGGACCTGCCGGATGACTTCGCACTTAACCAGCCGCTCTCCCCCTTCGCGCTGGCGGCCCTCGAACTGTTGGATCCGGAGTCCCCGACGTTCGCCCTGGACGTCGTTTCGGTCATCGAGTCGGTCCTGGAGGATCCGCGCCCGCTCCTGTTCGCGCAGGAGAAGGCGGCGCGCGCCGAGGCCGTGGCAGCGATGAAGGCGCAGGGCATGGAGTACGACGAGCGCATGGCCGCCCTGGAGGAGGTCACGTGGCCGCGCCCGCTTGCCGATCTGCTGGGGGACGCGTTCGCGGTGTACCTGCACGCGAACCCATGGATCGAGGATCAGGAGATTTCCCCGAAGTCGGTCGTGCGCGAGATGATCGAGAACGCGCTGACGTTCACGGGGATTGTGGGCCGCTACGACGTGGGTCGCTCCGAGGGCATCGTGCTGCGCTACCTGACGGACGCGTACCGCGCGCTGCGCCAGATCGTGCCGGACGAGCTGACGACGGACGAGCTACGGTCGATCATTGCGTGGCTGTCTGCCCTGATCCGCGCGGTTGACTCCTCGCTGCTGGACGAGTGGGAGGCCATGTCCACGGGCCAGGCCCTCTCCCCGGCGGCCGATGGCGACGGCACGGAGGGCGCGGAGCTGGCGTTTGGCGCGCGGGAGGACGGGACCGTTCCCTTCAGCGCGAACCGCCACGCGTTCCGCACGGCGATCCGTGGCGCCCTGTTCGAGCGCGTGGAGGCGATGAGCCGCGACAACGTCGAGGCCTTGGCGCGTCTGGACGAGGCCTCGCGCACCCCGGTGGTCGCACCGTGGAGCGAGGACGAGTGGGACGCGGTGCTCGAGCGCTACTGGGCGGAGCACGAGTGGATCGGTATCGACCAGCGTGCGCGCGCCCTGTCACTGTGCTCCCTGAATGAGGCCCCGACCCGCGAGGACGTGCTGGAGCTGGCCCCCGCTGTGGTGTCGTCGGATTTCGAGCGCGCCCAGGTGGCGCGCATCGAGGCGATCGCGGACGCGGTGGATCAGGCTGCGGCGGGCACGTTCTGGCTGGCCACGCAGACCCTGTTCGACTCAGAGGAGGACATGGACTGGCGCATCGTCGCCCTCGTGGACGTGCCCGCCTCAGACGAGGCTGGGCGGGTTGCCCTGGCCACGGTCACCGTCGGGGCGCGGTAGATCCTTCATCATTCGAGGAACCATGCGCGTCATGCAGTGAATACATAGCCTCCGCGCGTCCTTTCCCGAGAAATCCAAGGATCTCATCCGACAAGACTCTTTCGCCTTCCCACAGACGCAGCGACAGCACGAGGTTCATCAACAAACCGTGGGAGAGGAAGAGCCTAGCCTGTTCAGCATCCATCCCGACGTCTTCTCGCAGGACGCGGTACACACGTGCAAAGCTATCGCGGGAGAGCTGCCCGAAGCGCGGATCGGATCCCATCATGAATAGGCGCATGATCATCATGAACATGTCGCGGTCTTTCACGATCTCCGCGTACATGTCCCCCAGCAATTCCCGACGTTCAACGTCGGTAGAATCCGCCGCTACGGGTGCCTCAGCAAAACGTCGACACAGCTGCTCAACAACATACGTAGCAGCTTCCTCGAAAAGTGTTTCCTTCGACCGGAAGAAACGCACGACATACGCCTGGCTGACGCCTGCCTCGCGCGCGATCGAGTCCGTCGTGGCCGCAGCGTAGCCAACCCGCGCAAACACACGGACGGCAGCCTCCAGCATGAGTGCCTTGCGTTCATTGGCTGGCATACGCGTCGCGGCCATACCTGGACCTCCCAATTTCGGTGATACGGACAGTCTATCCGCGCGCGTAAGCTCGAACTGTCTCGACAAACGCAGCGCGGTAAGCAGGAGTATCAACTTCCTGCTCAATGCGGCCAAGCATCAGAGCTTTGGTCAGGCGAATCCCCACGAAGCCCAGGACCATACTCTTCCACCGCCAGATTGGACCACCGAAGATTCGGTAGATAAACGAAGGAGCACGGGATGTGACGATGAGTGCCGCGGTCTTATCTTTCAGTAAGCCCTGGCTCTTACCGTCGACGTATTGGTACCCAAATCCCGGCGTGAGAGTGCGATCAAGGAAACCTTTCAAAATCGCGGGTTCAGCAGACCACCAAATCGGGAAGCTGAACACGAGGTGATCGGCCCAGGCTATGTCCTCCTGATACCGCTTGGGACCACTTTCGTCCTCCATGTGCTGGCGGTATCCGTAGCGCAGAACGGGATCAAAATCCTCCGTCGCCAGATCGATCATACGCACGTCATGCCCAGCGCTGCGCGCCTCATCAGCGTAAGTCGTTGCGAGTTCATGCGAGTAGCTTCCCGCGTCAGGACTGCCCTGAATGACAAGAATCTTCATATTTTCCCCTTTGTTGTAATTGATTGATTACAACTGTAGTGCAGAGACCCCACCCACACAACATAAGAGGTCTCAAAGAGCTGAGAGTTACACCCGGAGAGGAGCAGTAGCACCCTCTCACCTCAAGAGGGGCAGCCACCATTCCGACTTAGGATCGATATTGCCCCGCCGTCCAAGTTATCCTCGCAGAGCGGGTCTCTCACCGATTTCCTGCTGGAGGCGCAGCAGGTAACCGTCGGGATCCTGGACTAGGAACTGGCGGACGCCGATTTCAATATCTCCCGCCCGATACCACTTCTCTTCGGGTTCGACGAAGATCGGCCACCCTGCCTCGGCCATGCGGTGCCATGCACTGTCCAGCTCTTCGGTCTGAACCTCGAGGTTGATCCCGCGGCCAAGCGGCAGATCAAGGGGACCGGTTGCCCACGTCCTCCCGCGGTCGATCTGGTCGAGCATCAGGTGCGCGTTACCCAGGACGAGATAGCCGAATCCTTCCTCAGGCCGCTCATAGCGAAGGGAAAAACCGACGAGGTCGCACCAAAAACGGCGCGATGCCTCGTAATCGGTGACGGTAAGTTCAGGAACAAGCCCGGGTTCGTTGCTCATAGCCTCACTCTAGCGGCCTCGGACGAGACCGTGTCCGGGAGATGCGCAGACCGTCAGCGCCGCGAGGCCTTGCGGATCAGCCAATCGGCACCCGCGAAGAGCGCCATGAAGACCAGGGCGCCGATCAAGATCGCCACGATGTTGATCGCGACCTGCGCGTAGCCGATGCGCCACACGTTGACGAAGCCGTAGGGGTACTGGTGCGTGAAGGAGCCGCGCACGAGCGTGTACGCCACCCACGCGACCGGGATCAGCAGGGCGCGCCCCAGCGTCGCCCACGTGATGCCACCGCGCGGCCCCGCGAGCGCGGCCGTGCCCACGAAGGCGGCCGGGACGACGATGTGCTGCAGCGGGTTGGTGACGAGCGCGAAGCCGGAGAGAACCTCGTAGGGACCAATCAGCGTCGCGTAGACGATCGCGGTCACCGTGATCATCATGAGCGCGCACAGGTGCGTGGCCCTCCCCCACGCCCCGACGCAGCCTCGGCGCGCGAGGAGGGTCGAGATGATCGCAACCATGATGTTGGACAGCTCGGTGAAGTAGGACAGGCAGTTGATGAGGCGCTCGGGAGCACCCGCCCAGCCATGGGGGGCACCCGCGAAGAGGCCCTCCTCGACGTAGGTCGGCGCAGCGTAGCCATCAAAGGCCGTGATAATAAGAGTGGCGGCGACGCCCGCCCACGCGAGGGCGGCAACCACCCAGTAGGCGGCGCGCCCGCGACCGCTCAGTTCAGTCATGTCAACCATAGGATCTCGACTCTCACGGAAACAGCAGCTATTGAAACAGGTCCGAGTGGGAACCCGTACGAATTGCGGTCACAACGCAGATCTCTGGCTCATCCAGATAGATCAACAGCCAATCCGGCCGAATATGACATTCACGGAACCCCGCATAGTCCCCGGTCAAGAGATGATCCCTCCGCTGGGGAGGCAACACTTCGCCCGTAAGAATGAGATCAATGACCGCTTCGAGCTCCTTGATAGGGAGCCCTCGTTTGCGGGCCCTTTTGAGATCCTTCTTGAATTGACTGGTCATCACGAGGGCACGCTGGCCCCGCTGAGGCTCACTCATCATCGACATCCGCGAACGCTTGTGCCGCGGACGCGTAACGGGTAGCGGCAACACGCCCTGCGGCGATGTCGCGAGCCTCGCGCATAGCTAGCTCGGTTTCAGCGTTGAAGCGGGGCTGGCGCAAGTCAAAGGGTAAGCCACCCTCCATGATGGACTTGTGCAAGAAAACATTCACAGCGTCGGTGAGGTTCATGCCGAACTGGGCATACACCCTCTCAGCTTCTTCCTTCACGCTTGGATCAACGCGCATGTTAAGCGTCGCTGTTTTCATATCGCCACACCTTTCAGACGAATGTACGACTTTTATTATACAACGCACCACAGATGTATGACATATGCCTGCGCGCGCAGACACCGACATGATTTCCGCGATGAAGTCGGCATGGTGAAACGGCCGAGGCGGAGTTCAAATCCGGCCAGGGTCAGACCTGGGCGAGGTCCGTGACCTCAGCATCCGTCAGCTCGACGAGGTCGAGGGGGCTCAGTTCGACGCTCAGGCCTCGGCGCCCGCCCGAGACGATCATGGTCTCGTGGTCCAGGCACGCCGAGTCGATGAACAGCCGGTGCGCAGTGGTTTGCCCGAGTGGGCTGATCCCGCCCACGACGTAGCCGGTGCGGCGCTGTGCGACGGCAGGGTCGGCCATGGCGGCGCTCTTCGCACCTGCGGCCTTGGCGATCAGTTTCATGGACAGGTGAGCCAGGGCGGGCACGCAACCGACGACGAACTCGCCGGTGGGCTCCAGGCGCACCATGAGGGTCTTGAAAGCCTGGGTGGGGTCGATCCCCAGCTTCTCAACGGTTTCTTCGCCGAACGCCCGGGCGGCCGGGTCGTGCTCGTACTCGTGGATGGTAAAAGCAACGCCGGCCGCCGTGAGCGCCTCGATGGCGTGGGTGGGGCCGCCGCCGTGTTCTTTGTTGTGTTTACGAGCCATGACCCCAGTGTAGGACGCGTCAGAGGATGGATGCGGTCGGGTCGTCGATGACGGCCTTGCCGAAGGGGAAGCAGGTGATCGGGATCATCTTGAGGTTGGCGATGGCCAGCGGGATGCCGACAATCGTGATGGCCTGCGCGGCGGCGGTGGTCACGTGGCCGATGGCGAGCCACAGGCCCGCGACCAGGAACCACACAATGTTCATGAGGGCCGATCCGGCGCCCGCACTGGGCTGGTCGACAACGCTCTTACCGAAGGGCCACAGCACGTAACCGGCGATGCGGAAGCAGGCCACGCCCGCGGGGATCGTGACGACGAAGATGCAGGCGACGACACCCGCAAGGAGGTATCCCAGGAAGAGCGGGAGCCCTCCGAAGAAGAACCAGATGATGTTGAGCAGGGTACGCATGGCGTGTCCTTTCGTTGTTCTGTGAACATTCTAGTCTGCCACGACTCCTCGCTCAGATTCCCCTGAGTCGCCCCTGATTGGCCCCTGAAAGTTACTCCGCGCGTACCATGAGGGCATGAGTATTCCCGAGGCCATCGCCGCTGCCCGCGACCGCATCGACCGCGCGACATCCGCGTGCGGCCGCACCGATTCGGTGCACCTGGAGCTGGCGGTCAAGACGCGCACGCCCGAGGAATGCCGCGAAGCCGCCGCCGCCCTGAGCGAGGCGGGCCTACCTATCCTGCTCGGCCACAACCGCGTGCAGGAGGCGCGTGCGACGGTGGAGGCGATCCGCGAGGTACCCGGCGCACGCATTCACCTGATTGGGCCTCTGCAGTCCAACAAGATCAACCACGCGCTGGCCTGCGTGGACGCGATCGAGTCGCTCGACTCCCCCGCGCTGGCCTCGAAGATCGACGCGCGGGCGACCGGCACGCTCCCGGTGTTCGTCGAGGTGAACGTCTCAGGCGAGGCCACGAAGCACGGCTGCGCCCCCTCCGACGTCGCCGCACTGATCGACGCGGTCGAGACCTCGGCCCACCTGCAGCTCGTGGGCTTCATGACGGTGGGCCTGAACTCCCCCGTTGAGGCCGACGTGCGCGCCGCCTACGCGCAGCTGCGCGGCATCAGGGACGAGGCAGCGGCGCGCCTGGGCATCGAAGAATCCGACCTCGCGCTGTCGATGGGCATGAGCCGCGACCTGGAGTGGGCCATCGCCGAGGGCGCGACGATCGTGCGCCTGGGAACGGCTGTTTTCGGAGCCCGCCGCCTCTGACGAGACCGCTCAACCCCGCCCGCGTCACACCCGTTAGGATTGAGGGCATGATGAGCGTTCTTGCTGGACTATCAGCGTCGATCCTGGCACTCGCACCGATCACCAACCCGATCGGAGGTCTCGCCGCCTTCGCGGGCCTGACCGCGTCCGACGATCCGGCGGCAGTGCGCTCCCAGGCATGGAAGACCGGCATCTACGTGTTCGCGATCCTGACGGCCTTTGCTGTCTGCGGCTCGCTCATCATGCGCTTCTTCGGCTTCGACCTGCCCTCCCTGCAGATCGCCGGCGGCCTCGTCGTCGCGCACTCGGGTTTCTCGATGCTGGAAAACAAGCGCCGCTCCACCAACGAGGAGGACCAGCACGCGACGGCCAAGGCGGATGTGTCTTTCTCCCCCATGGCGCTGCCCCTCATCGCAGGACCCGGCTCGATCGGCGTCGTCATCGCGTTGGCCGCCCGCAATACGGCCATCGGATTCCACGTCGGCATCGTCCTAGGAATTGCGGTGACAGCCGCCGCCATCGCGGTGCTGCTGCGCTACGGAACGCCCTGGATCGACAAGCTCGGAGCTACCGGCGTCGGCGCGATCGTGCGAATTATGGGCTTCCTTATCCTCGTCATCGGCGTCGAACTCATCATCCACGGGGTGCGCGCACTTCAGCTCTTCTAAGACCGCCCGCTGTTAAACGCGAAAGCCCGCCCCGGCCTCGTCGAAACGACGCCGAAGCGGGCCACGAATAAGGGGCACTCAGGGGATGCGGTGCACCCACTCCTCGCGCGCGAACTTCGTCTCGCAGCGCTTGCGTGCGACCTCGAGGTCCGCCTCGGTGATGGTGCCGACGCTCGCGTTGTACTTCTCCTTGAAGTGGTCGAAGAACACCTTCAGGATCTCTTCGCGGGGAAGCCCGGTCTGGGAACGCATGGGGTCTACGCGCTTGACGGCGCTGCGGGTGCCTTTGTCGCGGATCTTCTCCATGCCGATGCGCAGGACTTCGTTCATCTTGATGGCGTCGATGTCGTAGGCCATGGTCACGTGGTGGACCATGTAGCCGTTGGCCCAGCGTTTCTGCGCGGCGCCGCCGATCTTGCCGAATTCGGAGGCGATGTCGTTGAGCGGCACGTACTTGGCTTTGATGCCCAGCTTTTCGAGGACCTCCATGACCCACTGATCGAGGTAGGGGTATGCCTGCTCGAAGCTCATTCCCTCCACGAGGGCGGTGGGGATGACGAGCGAGTAGGTGATGCAGTTGCCGGGCTCCATGAACATGGCGCCGCCGCCGGTGACGCGCCGCGACACGGTGATGCCGTAGCGGTCGACGCCGTCCTGCTGGATTTCGTTCTGGTAGGACTGGAAGGAGCCGATGACGACCTGGGGGCCGTTCCACTCCCACAGGCGCATGAAGGGCTTGCGGCGTCCCGCGGCCACGTCTTCGACCAGGGTTTCGTCCATGGCGACGTTGATCATCGGGTCGACGACGGGGCCGTGGATGACGTCGAAGTCGATGTCGTCCCACGACAGGGCGGCGCCCAGCGCGCGGCGTACGGCGATGCCGACGGCTTCGGGGGTCACGCCCATGAGGGTGTCGCCTTCGTGGAGGGCGGCCTCCACGCGCGCGGCCAGATCCTTCGCGCTCGACGAGGCCGGGGCTCCTTCGAGGGACGCGGTGATCCGGGTGAGTGCGTCGTCGGGGTCGAGGAAGAAGTCGCCGGACACGCTCACGCGCGCGAGGCGGTCCTCCTCCACGTCGGTATCGACGACGACGAGCTTTCCTCCGGGGACTTTGTACTCTCCATGCATGCCCACGATTGTAGGCGCTTCGCTCACGCCCAGTCGGGCAGGACGCGCACGCCGCCCTTGTCGGCGGATGCGGCGAGCATGCCGTAGACGCGCAGGGCGTCGGAGACCTGGCGGGGGCGAGGCTTGGAGGGCTTCCACGGCGCGGCACCCTTTTCGGCGCGGCGGCGCTCGAGTTCCTCGTCGCTCACGTTGGCGCGCAGGACGCGGTTGTTGACGTCGATTTCGATCTCGTCGCCGGTGCGCACGAGGCCGATCGCGCCGCCGGCCGCGGCCTCGGGCGAGATGTGACCGATAGAAATACCGGACGTGCCGCCGGAGAAGCGGCCGTCGGTGATGAGGGCGCACTTCTTGCCCAGGCCCAGGCCCTTGAGGTAGGAGGTCGGGTAGAGCATTTCCTGCATGCCGGGGCCGCCCTTGGGGCCCTCGTACTGGATGACGACGACGTCGCCTTCGGTGACTTGCTTGCTGAGGATGGCCTCGACGGCTTCCTCCTGGGATTCGACGACGAAGGCCTTGCCGACAAAGTGGAAGAGGGACTCGTCGATGCCGGCGGACTTGATGATCGCGCCGTTGGCGGCGATGTTTCCGTAGAGGACCGCGAGGCCGCCGTCCTTCGTGTAGGCGTGCTCGACGGATCGGATGCAGCCGGCCTCAGAGTCGGTGTCGAGGGACTCGAAGAGGTTGGCGGTCGAGAATGCCTGGGTGGTGCGCACGCCACCGGGGGCCGCGAGGAAGCGGTGCTTGGCCTCGTCGGTGGCGGTTCCGCTGCGCACGTCCCACGCGCCCAGCCAGTTCTCCAGGTTGTCAGAGTGGACGGAGTGCACGTCGCGGTTGAGCAGGCCGGCGCGGTTGAGCTCGCCGAGCAGGGCGGGGATGCCGCCGGCGCGGTGGACGTGCTCGATGTGGTAGGTCGTGGAGTTGGGGGCCACCTTGCACAGGCATGGCACGCGGCGCGAGATCGCGTCGATGTCGTCGAGCGTGAAGTCGACGCCGGCCTCGTTGGCGATGGCGAGGATGTGCAGGACGGTGTTGGTGGAGCCGCCCATGGCCACGTCCAGGCTCATGGCGTTCTCGAAGGCTTCCTTGGTGGCGATGGAGCGCGGCAGGACGGAGTCATCCTCGTTGTCGTAGTAGGCACGGCACATGTCGACGATGCGCGTGCCGGCCTCGGTGAAGAGCTTCTTGCGTTCGATCTGGGTGGCCAGGGTGGTGCCGTTGCCGGGCAGGGCCAGGCCGATGGCCTCGTTGAGGCAGTTCATGGAGTTCGCGGTGAACATGCCGGCGCAGGAGCCGCAGGTGGGGCACGCGTTGGCTTCGATGCTGGCCAGCTGGTTGTCGCTGACGGAGTCGTCGACGGCCATGACCATGGCGTCGATGAGGTCGAGGCGGTGTTCGACGACGCCGTCAACGGCGGCGCCGGATTCCATGGGGCCGCCGGAGACGAAGATGGTGGGGATGTTTAGGCGCATGGCGGCCAGGAGCATGCCGGGGGTGATCTTGTCGCAGTTGGAGATGCACACGAGGGCGTCGGCGCGGTGCGCGTTGACCATGGTTTCGACGCAGTCGGCGATGAGGTCGCGGCTGGGCAGGGAGTAGAGCATGCCGTCGTGGCCCATGGCGATGCCGTCGTCGACGGCGATCGTGTTGAATTCCTTGGCGACGCCGCCGGCTGCTTCGATGGCTCCGGCAACGAGGTCGCCCATGTTCTTCAGGTGCACGTGACCGGGCACGAACTGGGTGAAGGAGTTGGCGATGGCGATGATCGGCTTGCCGAAGTCGCCGTCCGTCATGCCGGTGGCGCGCCACAGGGCGCGAGCTCCGGCCATATTGCGGCCTTGGGTGGATGTTGCCGAGCGCAGCGGGCGACTCATGATGTGCCTTTCTTTTGCCTTGTAATGACTCAACAGTAGGAGCGTGAGCGCTGCGTTTCCGTGCGGGTTTCGTCTCATGGACGAGGCTGGGGCTGGGTGGGAGCGGTTTTCGCGCGGTATTTCGGGGGCTGTGGTGAGTGGGGCGCCGTGTCAGTGGGTGGACGCTTGTGGGCGTGATTGCAAGGAAAACGCAAGGGGCGCGTGCGTGAATTAGCGTCTTGCCAGATGAGTGGTTGATCGCATTGGTCACGGTGTGGACATTCGGCCTCGTTCTCGACGCGCGAAACGTAGGCTGAGGGCACAGTGAAGAGAAAGGACTGCGATGACCATTCGCACCACTCATGTTGGTTCCCTGCCCCGTACCCCCGAGCTGCTTAAGGCGAACGCCGCGCACCGCGAGGGTTCCCTGAGCGACGCTGATTTCACCTCCGTGCTGCAGGCCGAGGTTGACGGCGTTGTGAAGCGTCAGGCTGAGATTGGCTTGGATATCGTCAACGATGGCGAGTACGGCCACGCGATGCTCGACACGGTTGATTACGGCGCGTGGTGGACGTATTCCTTCTCGCGTTTTGGCGGTCTGTCGTTTGAGAACTCGGGTGGCTTTGAGCTGCGTCCCCCGGCTGGCCGCGATGGCCGCCTGGCTTTCTCGTCGTTTGCTGAGCGCCGCGACTGGCAGCGTTTCGCGGACGCGTACGGTGACCCGGAGTCGGGTATTCAGATCGTGAGCGACAACAAGGTCGTATTCCCGGCGATCGTGGACGAGCTGACCTACATCGGTGCCGAGGCCGTGGAGCGCGATATCGCGGGCGTGAAGCACGCGCTGGAGGCTGTGGGCAAGCCCGTGTCGGATGGTTTCGTGGCAGCGATTTCGCCGGGTTCGGCGGCTCGCGTGGGCAACGCGTTCTACGAGGATGACGAGGCCGTGGTGTGGGCGTGCGCGGATGTGCTGCGCGAGGAGTACAAGCGCATTACGGACGCGGGCCTGACGGTGCAGATTGACGCGCCGGATATCGCGGAGGGCTGGGATCAGATGAACCCGGAGCCGTCCGTCGAGGATTACCGCGCGTTCTCGCGCGTGCGTATTGATGCGCTGAACCACGCGCTGGAGGGCATTGACCCGTCTCTGGTGCGTTTCCACGTGTGCTGGGGTTCGTGGCACGGCCCGCACACGACGGATATTGCGTTCAAGGACATCGTGGATCTGGCCCTGCTGGTGAACGCGAACGGACTGACGTTTGAGGCGGCGAATGCTCGCCATGCGCACGAGTGGACGATCTGGCGCGATATCGAATTGCCCGAGGGCAAGTACCTGATCCCGGGCGTGGTGTCGCATTCGACGAACGTTGTGGAGCACCCGGAGCTGGTGGCTCAGCGTATCCGCCAGTTCGCGGACATTGTGGGCGACGAGCGTGTCGTGGCGTCGACGGACTGTGGCCTGGGCGGCCGTATCTACCCGTCGATTGCGTGGGCGAAGCTGGAGGCTCTTGCCGAGGGTGCTCGTCTCGCATCGAAGTGATCGCCTGATTGCTGGCCTGGGGCGCGCGGGGTGGATGAGGATCCACCCCGCGCGCTTTTCCCAGGGTTTTCTCAGCCAAAGCTCCCAGTTCTTTGAGCTTGGCGTCACACAATGGGTCGTGTGTTGCAGCCCCCGCTTCCGGGTCGGCTTGCCGCGGTGGGGATCGCACGCCGCGTCGGGTTCCGGGATTGGGGGCTGCGGCGCGTCCGCGAGCGCCAGCTGTTCGCTTTCTTCAAGGGCCGATAGGTACCGGCGCGTGATCGCGACTACAATTGATGTATGAACATCCTCGTGATTCAAAACGACCCGATCGTTCCGGTGGGTCAGTTGTCCGCCTTCCTCGGCGGTCACGAGGTGGTGCGCGCCTGGGAGGACCCGCAGCGCCTCCAGGACCTGGCGGCCGCTCCCCTGCCGGGCGCCCTCATCCTGCTGGGTGGCCGGGCGAATGCCTACGACGACGAGGCCTGGCCGTGGCTGGAAGCCGAACGCGAGCTGCTGCGCCGCTGCGTGCGCGCCAACATTCGTGTGCTCGGCATTTGCCTGGGCGCCCAGCTAATCGCTGCGACCTTCGGCGGGCGCGTCAGCGTCGCTGACCCGGCGGGCCCCGAATACGGCGTCATCTCCCTGGCCTGGGGCACGAACGACCAGGCGGGCGGCGGCGGAGCCGTCCCCCTGCGCATGGCCCTGGCCTCAACCCACACGGTGTTCGCCGACCATGGTGACGCCATCGTGGAACTCCCCCACGGCGCGCGCGAGTGGGCGCGCTCGGACAAATACACGCAGATCTTCTCCTTTGGCACCGCCCTCGGCGTCCAATTCCACCCCGAGGTCACGCGCGAGACCGCGACCGTATGGGCAGTCAACAACGAGGACGTCGACACCGAGGACATCGTGGCCGGATACGACGCCCACGAGGGCGAGCTGGCCTCCACCTGCAAGACGCTCGCCGACTGGGTCTCCGGCGTCTTCTAAGGCGCAAACAGAATCGCAGTGCGGGCACCCCCACGCGGTACCCACACTGCGATTGACAATCGGGCCTCGTCGCAGCGAGCGGAGATGAGGCCCTGCTCCTATTTTAGAGGAAAACGGCGCGCCTACAAGGCTTTTCCAGGAACCAAGACCACCACGTGGGACGACTTGACAACGCTCCCATTCACGGCCTCGTCACGGTGCGCGACGCACCCCGGTCAGGGGGCCGCGACCTGCACAAACGAGCCGGTGCCGTACGCCCACATGCGACGCTCGGCGGCCGAGACGAACACTGCCTGGCCACGGCTCAGCTCCACGCTGTCCCCGCCCTGCTCCTCACTCACGTGCAGGGTGACCGACCCGGAGGTCGCGATGACGATGCGCGGGCCCTCACCTGGCACGGCGACCTCGTCCACGCGGGACGTGTGCTTGCCGGGCGCGAGCGTCGTCACCGACAGCTCGAACTCCTGGGCGGGTGCCAGGAAACGGTCCGTCGTCGCCGAGGGGTGCTCGGGGGCCACCCGCACGGGCGGCAGCGCCGAAAACTCGGTGATTTCCACGAGTTGGGCGGAGTCCACGTACTTGCCGGTCAGGCCCGCGCGCACGACGTTGTCGGAGGAGGCCATGACTTCGATGCCCAAGCCCGACTGGTAGGCGTGGATCTGACGCGGCGGAATGTAGACGGCCTCGCCCGGGCGCAGGGACACCGGGTTCATAAGGAAGGCAACGATGATGCCCGGGTCGCCCGGGTGCTTCTCCCCCAGGACGCTCACGAGCTCGTCGGTGCGCGGTGAGGGGGACGTGCCCGACGCGAGGCGGGAGCGGCACGCGGCCACGAACTCTTCGACGCGCTCGGGGGTCGCCGGGGAGTCCTCGTCGAAGAGCCAGGTGGCCAGGGAGCGCAGGCCCCCGCGCACGGTGGACAGCTTGAGGCGGTGACGCAGGCGGTCCGCGAGCTCGCCCTCCAGTCCGACGAGGAGCTGGCGGGCCTTACGCGGCACGCGGAAGCCCACGAGCGCACTGAACTCGGTGAGCGCGTAGATCATCTCGGGCTTGTGGTTCATGTCCCGGTAGACGCGGCGCGTGTCCGTGCGCTCGATGCCCAGGACCTCCTCGCGCAGGTATCCCTCGCGCGCGATCTCCTTCGTCGGATGCACCTGCAGGCTCAGGGTCTGCGCCGGGGCGATGATCTTCGCCAGGTACGGCAGGGTCGGCCCGAAGGCGTAGAGCAGGCCTCCGCCGAGCGCTCGCTTGGGGTCCTCGCCGATGTGCTCGGCGAGGGTCTGCCCGCCCGTCAGCAGCGTCGGTCCGTCCGGGTGGGCGCCGAACCACACCTCGGACACCGGGTCGTCCCCGGCGGCGGCCCCCAGGAACTCGGGGATCGCGTTCGTGGAACCCCACGCGTCAGCTTTCGTCCAGCCGATCAGTCTTTCCATAGGTCGAATCCTATCGGTATCGGGCGCGTCAACACGCGAGGGACGAGGCCGTGGCCCCATCCCCCGCGTGCTCGCGTCTATCAGGCGCTGGGTTGATCGGTGGTTTCGCGCGCCTCAAGGGCGGCGAGCGCACCTCCGCGCGCGTGCAGCTCGGCGTAGGTGCCGGTCTCCACGACGCGGCCCGCATCCATGACGATGATCTGGTCGGCGTCGCGCACGGCGCTGATGCGGTGGGCGATCTCGACGATGGTGCGGCCCTTCGCGACGCGGGCGATGCCCTCGCGCACGCGCGCCTCGGTGGCCGGGTCGACCTGGCTCGTGGCCTCGTCGAAGACGTAGATCGGGGCGTCGCGCAGGAGCGCGCGGGCCAGGGCCAGGCGCTGACGCTGGCCGCCCGAGAGACGCTCGCCCATGTCACCAACAGCGGTATCCAGGCCGTCCTTTTCCGTGGCCAGCCAGTCGGTGAGGTCCACGGCCTCCAGCGCACGCTCCAGGTCGGCCTCGCTCGCGTCGGGCGCGGCAAGCAGCAGGTTGGCGCGCAGCGTGTCGTTGAACAGGTAGGGGCGCTGGGGCGCGGAGGCGACCGTCGCACGCAGGTCGCGCAGGGACACCTCGGCCACGTTCGTGCCACCGATCGTGACGGTGCCCGAGGCCGGGTCCCACGTGCGGGTCAGCAGCGAGGCCAGCGTCGACTTGCCCGAGCCGGAGGCGCCCACGATGGCGGTGCGCTTGCCGGCGGGGATGTGGATGCTCACGCCGTCCAGGACCGTGGGGGCGGGCGCGGGCGCATCCTCGTCCGTCGGGTAGGCGAAGGTCACATCGGTGAACTCGATGTCGCCCGGGGTCAGCGGCTTGGGGTCGGCCGGGTCTGCAACGACGGGCGCACGGTCGGTGATCGCGAAGACGCGGGCGGCCGACGCGAAGGCCTGATCCAGGTCCGCGGCGAACTCCTCGACCGCGAGGACCGGGCCGAAGGAGCCCATCGCGATGCCGAGGGCGAGGCCCGCCTGGGGCAGCGTCAGCGTTTCGGCAAGCACGTTCGAGCCCGCGACCATGGCGACCGTGACGATGCCAAGGGCGACAGCGGCCTGGTTGAGGCCTCGGCGCAGCGCGATCCAGCGGCCCTGGGCACCCAGCCCCGAGGAGATGCGCTTTTCGATGGCGCTCATCTCGGCCTCGCGGCGCTCCTCGGCCCCAAAGGCGAGGACCTCACGCACGCCCTGCACCGAGTCGGTCACGTGGGCGGCGATCGCACCCCGGGCCTCGCGCAGCTCACGCGCCGCACGCGCGGTCGAGCCGGACCCCAGGAAGGGAATGACCGCGCCGACGATCAAGAGGAAGGGCGCCAGCACGGCGGCCAGCGTCCAGGACACGGCGGTGCCCATCCATACGACCGACAGGATCGGGACGATGATCGCCGTCGTGACGGGGGCGAGCGTGTGGGCGAAGAAGACCTCGACGCGGTCGATATCCTTCGTCACGCGGTTCATGATGTCGCCCGAATCCAGGCGATCCGTACCCGCGGGAGCCTGGGGCTCAAGCTGGTCGTAGAAGTAGTTGCGCAGCATCGCCAGGGAGTGGAAGGCCACGAAGTGACCGGCGAACTGCTCGAGGTAGCGGGCCAGGCCCTTGAGGAGGCTCAGGCCGATGGCGCAGCCGATGATCAGCGCAATGCTCCAGGCGCTCTCCCCCGAGGCGAGGCCGGCGACAGCCCAGCCGCCCAGGGCGAACAGGGCGATGCCGATCATGAGGAAGACGATGCGGGCGGCGATGGAGGCCGCGAGGGGCGGCAGGACGCGCCGCGTGATCGACAGGAGTCGAAGAGACAGTCGCCTGCGGGTCATCGGATCGTTCCTTCCTGCAGGGTCGCGACGCGGTCGGCGCCCTTGATGGTGGCGTCTCGGTGGGAGATCGTCAGGGTCGTGCGCCCGGCACACACGGTCTCTAGCGACGCGAGGATCTCGCGCTCAGAGGCCAGGTCGACGTGGGCGGTGGGCTCGTCCAGGATCATGATCGACGCGTTCTTCAGGAAGGCGCGGGCGATCGCGATGCGCTGGGCCTCACCGCCGGACACGGCCAGGCCTCGGGCACCCACGCGGGCGTCGAGGCCGCCCGGCAGAGTGTCGACAAACTCCCCTAGGTGGGCGGCGCGCAGGGCCTCGATCAGCTGGTCATCCGTGGCCGCGGGGGAGGCCAGGAGCAGGTTGTCGCGCAGCGTGCCGGAGAACAGGTAGGTACTCTGCTCGACGACCGCGGTCTGGGCGCGCACCCACGACAGGGGCGCGGTGGCCAGGTCAACGCCGTTCAAGCTCACGCGGCCTCGCGTCGGACGCAGGAAGCCCTGCAGCAACGCCGAGATCGTGGACTTGCCAGCGCCCGAGGGGCCAGCGAGCGCGACGTGCTCTCCTTGGGTGAGCGTCAGGTTTGCTCCCTGCAGAACCGGGGTGTCCTTGGTGTAGGAGAAGGACACACCGCTGAGGCGGATCTCGCCACGCTGGGGCGGGATAGCCGGGACCTTAACACCCTTGGCGTCCGTGACCGGCGGGGTCTGCTTGATGAACTTCTTGATCTCCTTATTGGCCGCGATTCCACCCATGCCGATGTAGAAGAACTGGCCGATGCGGTCCAGCGGGTCGAGCATGATCGAGGAGAGCAGCACGAGGGAGATGCCCTCGCCGACGCTGATCGCACCCTGCTTGGAACGGATGAGGGCCAGGGCAATCGCGCCGGTGATCATACCGAGGGAGAAAACAGAGTCGATGACGAGGAGGATCAGCTGGTTGCCAGCCAGGTAGCTCATGACCTTCGAGCGGACCTCTTCGGCGGCCTCGGCCAGGCGCTTGCCCATGTCCTTGCCCGCGTTCATGAGCGCCAGGTCGCCCAGGCCCTGGATGGCGTCGAGCTCCTTGGCGGCGAGCTGGCGCGAGGCGTGGCGGTAGCGCGAGGACACCGGCTTGAACGCCTTGCGGAAGCCCATGACGCAGATCGGGACCAGCGGGATCGCGATCGCGAGGAATCCGCCCGACGCCGGGTCGATCGTCAGGGCAACGACGATGACGACGAGGATCGGGGTCGTCAGCGACGCGATCATGGGGGCCAGGAAGATGCCCTTGTAGGCGGCGACGCGCTCGACGCCGTCGGTGGCGGAGTTGACGACGCGGCCCGCGCGCTCGCTGGTGCGCTGCGAGGGCCCTAGGGCGAAGACCTGTCGGATCATCGAGTGGCGCAGCGCGGGTTCCATCTGGTTCATCTGGGCGGCTCCCAGGGCACTAACCGCCCAAGCGAACACGCCCGATCCCAGGGCCCCCAGCACGCCGATCCACCACGTTGACCAGGCGTTATGTCCCGCAATATCATCGATGCCCCAGCCGATCGCCAGGTAGGCGGCGGCCAGGCAGAGGGCCGCTGCCCACGAGCAGACGACCACGATCGCGCGTTTCATTGTGCTCCTATCAACATGACACACACGAGTACACAACCAAGGATAGCCTTAGTTAGGTTCTGACACCAGTGTCACTTTGGGGCAATTTTGCATCACGACCACATAAAGAAACCACGGCCTCGCGTCAATCGACGAGGCCGTGGCTCCCTCAAGCGATCATGCTCAGACCAGGCGGTACGTCCAGCCGTAGGGATCCTCGGCGCGACCCCACTGGATGTCGGTGAGGTGCTTGTGGATCTCGCGGGTCTTCTCCCCCACCTCGATCTCCACGTCGAAGTCGTCGCCAGCCAGGCGCGTGATCGGGGTGACCACGGCGGCCGTGCCGCAGGCGAAGACCTCGGCGACAGCGCCCGAGCGGATGCCATCCACGACCTCGGACAGGGCGATCTTCTCCTCACGAACATCGACGCCCTGGTCGCGCAGCATGCGCAGGATCGCGCTGCGCGTGCCACCCTCGAGGATGACGCCGGTGAGCTCGGGGGTGCGGATGGTTCCATCAGCCATGACGACGAACATGTTCATGCCGCCCAGCTCCTCGAGGTACTTGCCCTCGTAGGTGTCCAGGAAGCAGACCTGGGAGAAGCCCTTGGCCTCGGCCTGGATCTGGGGCAGCAGGGAGGCTGCGTAGTTGCCGCCCGCCTTGGCGCTGCCGGTGCCGCCGGGGCCGGCGCGGTGGTACTCGCGTTCCACCCAGATGGCCACGCCTGACAGGCCGCCCTTGAAGTAGGGGCCCGACGGCGAGCCGATGACGTAGTAGTCGACGACGCCGGCGGGGTGGACGCCCACGAACTCCTCGGAGGCGAACATGAAGGGACGCAGGTAGAGGGAAGAACCGTCGACCTCGGGAACCCACTTGACGTCCGCGCGCACGTAGTCCACGAGGGAGGCCACGAAGTCCTCGCGGCTCAGCTCGGGCAGGGCCAGGCGGCGGGCCGAGTGGTTCAGGCGCGCGGCGTTGTAGCCGGGGCGGAAGGTCCACACGGAGCCGTCCTCGCGCTTGTAGGCCTTGATGCCCTCGAACACGGACTGGCAGTAGTGGAAGACGGAGGCGCCGGGGGTCAGCTCGAGCGGGCCGTAGGGGATGACGCCGCGGTCATCCCAGCCGCCCTCGCGGGTCCAGCGCATGTGGGCCATGTGGTCCGTGAACTTCTTGCCGAAGGCCAGGGTCGACATGATCTCGTTGTACTCCTCCGGCGTCGCCGGGTGAGCGTTGGGGGTCAGGGGGAAACGACCGGCCAGCTCGTCGGCGGCGGGAAGTACCAGGTCGCCGGCAGCCTCAAGTTCCGTGGGGGTGTGCTGCGTCGATGCCATGAGGTCTCCTGTCGTGGTTTTTCACAAATATGAAGCCAGAATATGCCCGCCGTCCGCAATGTGGCCGATTGATTTCGGCATGTGACCCACTCCCCCGCCCCCTGTGGACGTTCTCACCCCGTCACCCCTCACCCATCGCAGTCCCGATTCCTGCGACCTGTCACCGCACACACCAGCCCGACAGGATACGATCAACGCATGACGACTCTGCCTGACGCCCTTGCCTCCGCCCTGCCCTCCCGCGAGCGCCGCTCCCCCGGCCTGGAGCTCGAGGACGGGCGCTGGATGGTGGCCGCGAAGTCGGGCCTGTACGTCTTCGGTGCCGAGGCCTCGTCCGGCGAGGGGGAGCCCACCCCCGAGGTGTTCCCCTGGTACGACGTGGCGCGGGCGCGCTGGGAGGCCGAGGGCTCGCTCTTCGCCCTGGAGTGGGTGGATCCGGCCCGCCCGGCCCTGGCGGGGCGCGGGAAGGGCGATCCGGAGGATTTCATGCGTCATACAAGCGAGTTCGTGAACCGCTCGATCGTCCTGCACTCCCAGGTGGAAGTCGGCAACGGCACGACGGTGACGGCGTGGGTGCGCCGCGGCGAGGACGGGCTTTTCTCCGTGCTGACGGCCGACGGGCCGCTGGATGCCGACGGGCAGCGAGAGGCGGACGCCCTGGAGGCCCGCGTGCGCGACGCGGTCGGTCTCGACTGATCGACGAGGCCGGGGCTCCCCCCTCGGGGCACGCTCCCCCTCGCATGCATCCTTAGACGACAACGGGACCCATCCTCACCGGATGGGTCCCGCTTCCGTATCCAGGCGAACGCCCGGAATCAGTGAATGACGTCGACGCGCTCGAAGGCGTCGAGGGAGAAGCCCTGCTCGAGGATCGTGCGGCTCCACTCGCGGGCGCTGAACAGCGAGTGGTCGCGGTAGTTGCCACACGAGTACGCGTCGGTGCCGGGCACGTCCTCCCAGGTGACATCCTCGGCGATCGCGTGGAGGGAGGAAGCCAGCGCCTCGGTCACCTCGCGCACCGAAGGCGTGCCCCACATGATGAGGTGGAAGCCCGTGCGGCAGCCAAACGGCGAGCAGTCAATGACGCCGTCGATGCGGTCGCGCAGCAGGGAGGCCAGCAGATGCTCGATCGTGTGCAGGCCCGAGGTCGGGATCTCCCCGGCGTTGGGCTGGAGGAGGCGCACGTCGAAGTTCGAAATCTGGTCGCCCTTCGGGCCGGACTCCACGTTGATGAGGCGCACGTAGGGCGCCTTCACTGCGGTGTGGTCCAGGGTAAAGCTCTCAACTTCAGCCATCGGTTAGTCCCTTTCGGTGTAGTTTTGCCGGCGTTGCTCCAGGCGCATAAGCTCCCGGAACGTCTCGGAGTAGGTGGGGTCGTCCTCGCTCAAGCGCGACAGGGCCGCGCGGGCCTCGCCGAGCTTGCGAGTCAGGTCCATGCGCACCATCGCGGCCACCACGCCGCGGCAGTACGAGCGCACGTCCGCCTCGCCCGCGACGGGCAGAGGCGCGACGGCCAGCTGGGTGACGGCGGGGCCGATGAACTCGCCGGCAGTCTCGAGAACCACCTGGACGAAGTGGCGCGAGGCCGCAAGCGTCGCGTTCTCGCCCGGGCCGAAGTGGGCCTCGGCCTGGCGCATCATCTGCGTGAAGGCATCGAGCCCGCCGACCGCGCGGATCGCGTCGTGGACGGCGCGGTGCGTGGGCACCGTGAAGGACTGCCCATCGAGCTCCTCGAAGCCCGATCCCACGGCGTAGAGCGGATGTTGGAGGACGGCCTCGAGAGCCTGGCGCTCGATGCGGCTCACCGGGTCCTCGGGGCCTCGGCGCTCGGGGGTGGTGGGGCCGGGGCGGCCCGCTCCCGCCATTTCGATCTCACCCGGGCGCGCCTCGTGCGAGACGACCTCGACGCGACCGGCCGCGCGAATCGCCTGCTCGACCGTGGGGATGTCCATGCCGAGCCACCCCGCCAACTGGCGCGTGTACTCCGCGCGCAGGGCGCGATCCTTGATGTGCGCGACGATGCCGGACGAGGCGCGCAGCCCCTGCACGCGGCCCTCGGCGCTGCGCAGGTCCATCTGAGACAGGACCGAGCGGATCGCGAACTCAAAGAGCGGGATGCGCGAGTTCACCAGGTCGACGATTGCCTGATCGCCCTGGGATAGACGCAGGTCGCAGGGGTCCTGGCCGCCCGGCGCCACCGCAACAAAAGTCTGGGCCGCGAAGTTCTGGTCCTCGCCGTAGGCGCGCAGCGCAGCCTTTTGCCCGGCACTGTCGCCGTCGAAGGTGAAGATGACCTCCGATCCGTGCGCGCGTCCCGTGGACAAGAGCACGCCGGCGGCCGGATCCGCATGGTCACCCAGCAGGCGGCGAATGATCTTGACGTGCTCGGAGCCGAAGGCAGTGCCACACGTGGCCACGGCGTTGGTTACCCCCGCGACGTGCGCGGCCATGACGTCCGTGTATCCCTCGACGATGACAACCTTGTGCTCCGTCGCGATCGTCTTCTTCGCCAGGTCCAGGCCGTACAGCAGCTGCGATTTCTTGTAGATCGGCGTCTCGGGGGTGTTGAGGTACTTGGGCGACTCCTTGTCGCTGTCGTCCAGGCGACGCGCGCCGAAACCGACCGTCGCACCCGTGATGTCGCGGATCGGCCACACGAGGCGCCCACGGAAACGGTCGTACACGCCGCGATTACCCTGCGAGCCCAGGCCCGAAATCTGGATCTCCTGATCCGTGAAGCCCTTCGAGCGCAGGTGGCGCGTCAGGGAATCCCACGAGGCCGGGGCGTAGCCGACCCCGAAATGCGCGCACATCGCTTGGGTGAAGCCGCGCTCGGCGAGGAACGTGCGACCCTTATGCGCCTCGGGGGAAGCCAGCTGCTGCTGGTAGAACTCTTCGGCGACGCGGTGGGCGTCGAGGAGGCGCTGGCGCTTGCCCGGCTCTTCGGTGCGCACGCGCGCCCCGCCCTCTTCGTAGTGGAGGGTGATCCCGGCCTTCGCCGCCAGCATCTCGACCGCCTCGGTGAAAGGCAGGTGGTCGATCTTTTGCACGAAGGAGATGACGTCACCGCTTTCACCGCACCCGAAGCAGTGGAACATGCCCAGGTGGGGGCGCACATTGAAGGAGGGGGTGCGCTCGTCGTGGAAGGGACACAGGCCCTTCAGGGAGCCGATACCCGCGGGTCGCAGCGCTACGTGTTCGCCGATGATCTCGTCGATCTTCACTGCGTTACGTACCGCTTCGATGTCGTCCTTACGAATCAGACCCGCCATGATCTCAGTCTACCGATGCCCGCCCACGTCTGCGTCCAATCATGCTCACAGCTGCGAAGACAGCATGCCGCACCAGCGCGCGTGCCACGCGGAGGCCGACACGTCGGTGAGCGAGGCGACCTGGTCGATGACCGCGCGCAGGCGCACGCCGTCGTCGGAGGCGGCCCGCCACTGCGCGGCGAACACGGGCTCCAGGGCGTTCGCCCCGGCCTCGTAGAGCGCGTCGACGAGGTCGGCCAGGAGCGTGCGCTGCTGGTAGTACACCGGCTCGGTCTCGCGCGGGCTCATGACGTAGTGGACGGCCATGCCCTTGAGGATCTGAATCTCGGCGCGAACCTCGCGCGGCACGACGAGGTCCGCACGGTAGCGGCCCAGCGGCTCGTGCCCGAAGGTCTCGCGCGTGGCGGCCACGGTCGCCGAGCAGAAGCGGCCGATCAGCTCGCTCGTCGCGTCCTTCAGGTGCGCGAGGGAGGCGTAGGAGCCGTCGAAGGAACGCAGCCACACGGGCATGGAGACGATGCGCTCGAGGGCCTCCTCCAGGTCCGAGCGCGCCACCGAGGGCCCGTACCAGTCCAGGGTCGAGGCCACGACCGCCGAGCAGTGCGCGTCATCGAAGAGGTCCGCGGGGTCCAGCTTGCGGGTCGCGACCGCGTCCTCCACGTCGTGCACCGAGTAGGCGATGTCGTCCGACAGGTCCATGATCTGGGCCTCCAGGCATCGCCGTCCCGCAGGTGCGCCCTGGCGCATCCACGCGAACACGGGCGCGTCGTCGGGGTACACGGAGTACTTGCGCGTCGACTTGGCCAGGTCAGGGCCACCGGCCTTCACCCACGGGTACTTGCAGATAGCGTCCAGGGTCGCCCGCGTCAGGTTGAGGCCCGCGGGAACGCCCCCCGCGCCGATGACCTTGGGCTCCAGGCGCGTGACGACGCGCAGGGTCTGGGCGTTGCCCTCGAACCCGCCGATCGAGGCGGCCGCCGCGTCCAGGGCGCGCTCGCCGTTGTGCCCGAAGGGCGGATGCCCGAGGTCGTGGGACAGACACGCCGCGTCCACGACGTCCGGGTCGGCTCCCAGCTCTTTGCCGAGCTCGCGCCCTACCTGGGCAACCTCGAGGGAGTGCGTGAGGCGGGTGCGCACGAAGTCGTCCGAGATCGGGCCCAGCACCTGCGTCTTTTCGCCGAGGCGACGCAGCGCCGAGGAGTGGAGGATGCGCGCGCGGTCGCGCTCAAACTCGGTGCGCTCGGAGGACTTGTGGTCCTCGGGCACCCAGCGCTCGGAATCGGCGGACGCGTACGGGCGGCGCGCGTCGCCACCATCAACACCGGGGATTGCCAAGGAAAACTCATTCACGGGGCCATTTTACTAGGGAAACGCTTGCGCAGAACGAGCCCGTGCCTCGTTACTGTCAAAGCACCACAAATTACCGACAAAATACTGTGAGATACCACGTCGGATCTTTCAGCATTTGTTCAAACATGCTAATTGTCAAGTGTCGCATTCAGCGTCGAATCCCCCTCCACGGAAGGAGTCCCGCGTGTCCAACACGGCACAGGAAATCCTCGATGCGGTCGGTGGCCCCGGCAACATCACCCACTTCACCCACTGCGCGACGCGTCTGCGCTTCGAACTCAACGATGCGTCGATCATCGACAAGGACCGAGTCGAGGCCATTGACGGCGTCCTCGGTGCCGTCCCGCAGTCGGGGGACCGCTACCAGATCGTTATCGGCGGTGCCGTGCAGTCGGTCTTCAACGAGATCAACAACCTGCCGTCGATGAAGTCGGGCGCCGCAGCCTCGAACGACGACGTCAAGGCCGCCGCCCGCGCGAAGGCGCGCGGAAAGAACGCCATCGTCGACGCGTTCTTCGAGTACCTGTCAGACTCGTTCCGCCCGCTGCTGCCCGTCCTCCTCGGCGCCTCCCTGATCCTGGCGTTCCTCGCGGTTCTTGACGCCCTGCACGTCGTCGACACACGCGCCCAGACAATCCCGGTGTGGCTGGGCTACGTGAACTCCATGTGGCGCGCGGTCTTCTACTTCCTGCCCGCGATGGTCGCCTACAACGCCTCCAAGAAGCTGGACATCGACCCGTGGGTCGGCACGGCCGTCATCCTGTCACTGCTTACCCCCAACTTCCTGGGCCTGAGCAACGTTAACAAGTTCCCCGCCACCACCTGTATCCAGCTCGTCGAAGGTAAAGACGATCTGCTGCAGTGCACGACCCAGATCGACAATGTTCCGCTGATCGGCACCCTGCCCCTGCAGCTGGCCGACTACGGTGGCCAGGTCTTCGTGCCGCTGCTGATGGTCCCGATCCTGGCGCTGGTCTACAAGTTCCTGAAGAAGGTCATCCCCTCGAACGTCCAGATGGTGTTCGTCCCCTTCCTCTCCTTCATCATCATCATGCCGCTCACCGCCTTCCTGATCGGCCCTCTGTCGATCTGGATCGGTAACGGCCTGGGTGCCGGACTGGCATGGCTGAACGCCACCGCGCCGATCGTCTTCGCGATCATCATCCCGATCATCTACCCCTTCCTGGTGCCGCTGGGTCTGCACTGGCCGCTCAACGCCCTGCAGCTGGCGAACATCGCCTCGACGGGTTCGGACTTCATCCAGGGCCCCATGGGCGCGTGGAACTTCGCGTGCTTCGGCGCCACCGCCGGCGTGCTCTTCCTGTCGATCCGTGACCGCGACACCGATATGCGTCAGACCGCGTCCGGCGCTCTGGCGGCCGGCCTCTTCGGTGGTATTTCGGAGCCGTCCCTGTACGGCATCCACCTGCGCTTCAAGCGCATCTACCCGTTGATGCTCACCGGCTGTGTCGCTGGTGGTTTGGTCATCGGCATCGGTCGCGGCGTGATCACGCACACCTTCGTGTTCACGTCGCTGCTGACGATCCCGGTCTTCTCCCCCATGGCCGTCTACGGACTGGGTATTACCGCCGCGTTCTTCACCGCGTTCCTCATGGTCGTCTTCTTCGACTACCGCACGAAGGAGCAGAAGGCTGAGGCTCGCGCCAAGAAGGAGGCCGCGAAGGCTGGCGTGTCCGCCGCTCCCGCCGCCGCCCCGGCTCCCGTCGCTGCCCCCGCCGCTCCCGCAGCTGAGGCCGCTCCGGCTCCCGCTTTCAGCGACGAGGCAGTAGCTGATCTGACGCTCACCGCCCCCATGGCGGGCGAGCTGGTCGCGCTGTCGGACGTTGCCGACGAGGCCTTCGCCGCCGGCGCGCTCGGCCCCGGCATCGCCGTGTCCCCCGCTGCTGGCGCCGTCGTCGTCGCTCCTTGTGACGGCAAGGTGTCCGTCGCATTCCCGACGGGCCACGCCTACGGCATCAAGTCCGCATCCGGCGTCCAGGTGCTCATCCACATCGGCATGGACACCGTAAAGCTCGAGGGCAAGGGCTTCACGCCGCGCGTCACCAAGGGCGACGTCGTCAAGCGCGGCGACGTCCTAGCCGAGGTCGATTGGGATGTCATCCGCGAGGCCGGCTACGACACGATCACCCCAATGGTCGTCACGAACAAGAAGAAGTTCGGCGACATCACCCCAGCCGCTCCCGGCCCGGTGGGTATCACTGACACGGTCGTGACGGTGTCCCCCGAGGAGGCGTGAGCTTTCCGAGCATCACTGACATAGCCGTGGTGGGCGGGCCGAGCGGCCCGCCCACCACTTTTTATTGCACCGTCGGTCATCGACGTTTTTCCCGCGCCCCTGCGCATGTTCTTGCACAAGCTCAAGCGAGGCAGCTAAACTGTTGACCACTCGGTTACCTTGCCGCAGGAGTGCGAGGTTCCACGCAGCAAAGGAAATTGGAGCGATGCCAGACGTTGCATTCGACTCAGAGCGCCACGCGCAGGTGAGTGACGACATGAGCGCCGGGGGTGGCGAACTCACCACCTCCGCAACATCGGCAATGATGTTGGCTGCGGCGCAAATATTCGGGCACTGGACGACTGAGAGCGCGGCCCAGAGCATGGGAGATACCGTGCAGTCGTTCCTCACGTCATTTTCGACGAGCATGCTGAACGAGGCGCAGTTTTTGCGCGATCTCGACACGAAGGTCGGTCAGGCCGTCTCCGACTTTACCGGCACCGAAGAAGATGCCCGCGCCGCACTGGCAGCCGTCGGCACCGCCCTGCTGGATCTCAACCAGGGCGAAAGCGCCCACAAGGTCTATTCCGAGAAGAGCATTGAGCAGATCACCAGCGAGAATACGCCCGCTCAGTCGGAGACCGGCGATGAGTCTGGCGCTCCAGTGGACACAGTCGTTGATTCCGGGCCCGACGAGTACTGAGCACGAGCGCACACAAGGAGACAACAATGGTGTCATCACCCATGTACGACCGGCTCATGGAGTTCGCGAACAGTGCGCCGGACAACGAGAAGCTCTACGGTTGGGACGACGAGCATTCCGCCATCGTCAAGGCCATTCGTGAGGCGCGCGACAAGGTCAATCACTTCAAGGAGTACCAGGGGTTCACTGGCCAGGCCGGCCAGGCGATGTCCGACGAGGCCACGCGCGCAATCAAGCGCTTTGACAAGCAGGCCAACTTCTACATGACCGGCATGTCCTACTACGTTGAGGCGCGCCGCGCGATCATGCTCGCGGCGGAGGACGCGCGCCAGCTCTCCCCCACGCTGTTAGACCCCATGACGGAATCCCTGCGCCACGCGGGCGAGGTGACCATCCCCATCGCCTCAAAGTTCGGCTTGCCCGGCAAATTCGTCAATTCCCTGGTGGCAGACGGCCTGGCTTACGTGGAGGGTGTTGAGGCACAGGCGAATGCCCAGCGCGAGGCGAAGGCCACGGAGATCATCGAGCGCTTCGAGTCGACAATGAACGACCTGAATGCGAGGCTCTCAGAGCACAGCAATACACCCCCAGCCGACGTCGATTTTAACGGCTGGACCCCGATTCCTGAGCTCCCCGCGGATGCCGCTGATGCCCTCAGGAAGGGCCACATCGTCATCTCGCCCCACGAGGGAGGAGCCTACGGTCGTTCCCGTTCGGATGCCTTCGGCAACGCCGGGCTGCGCGGGGCGGACTCGGGCCTGTATCCGGGTGGATACGACGAGGGCGGTGACATCGACCAGCGTGTCATGCACTCCCCGCGCGTCCCCAATCGCTACCTGCCCGAGGGCGACCTCGGATCACGGACGAATCCGATCACGGACCCGCAGGATCTCATGGACGTGGACCTGCTGCACACCCGAGTCAACGGCGATCGGCACGCGAACGGTGTCATCGGCGGTCACACCCCCGCTCCCCCGTTCGATCGCGATCATCCCCTCTGGGGGCTCAATACGGCGCGCGCGGCAGAGGCTCAGTCCGCTGGACGCCTCGGCGGCGCGGGACTGCTCGGGGCTGGGCCCTGGGCCTGCGCGGGGCGGCGCGCATGGGTGGACCTGCATTGGGGGCCCTCGGGCGCACGGGTGTCCTCGGATCCGGCGTCACCGGTCGGATGGGAGCGGCCACCGGCACCTCCACACTGCGCGCCGGATCGTTCAGCGGCACTGGCATGGGCACCTACACGCCTCCTGGCAGCACCACCGGAGTGGGTTCGGCGGGGCGCGGCACGGGAGGACCTGCAGGACAGCAGAGCGGCTTCATGGGCGGTCCCGGCGCAGGAGCTGGCGGCGGGGCGAAGGACGAGAAGAAACGTCGTCGCCGCAGGTACGAGGCATTCCACGTCGAGGACGAGGAAGACGAGGGCATGCCGCGCGGCTACGTGAATCCCCTCTCGCAGACCTTTGGCTCGGATCGTACGATGACTCCAGCGAAACGCAAGGACGACGGATGGGATATCAGCCAGTGGTGAACGCACGCATTTTTTCGCCGATTGGTCGGGTTTTTAACCTCCGCACTGCTGGTACCCTGTGCTCCACGCTGGCGCTCACGGGTATCGCCACCGGCTATCCGCTCACTCCCGCACGGGCCGATGATCGCCCCATCACGGCGGCTGACCAGGCCTACTACTCCTACTATCACCTGGACTCCGCACGGGCCAAGGGCTACACGGGAGCAGGCGTCACCATCGCGATCATCGATGGCCCTGTCGACACCTCCGTCCCTGAGCTGGCAGGTGCAAACATTACGGATAAAAGCCCATGCTCAGTCACGTCCAGCTCTGCCCACAGAAGCCACGGCACCACAGTCGCTTCCCTATTGGTGTCAGACGCTTACGGGACGGTACCCGATGCCACGCTACTCGCTTACCAGCGCCCCGATGACGCCAGCTTTGTGGGGGCCGATTGCCCGATGAAAGCTGGTATTCTGCCTACGGAAGTATCATCGTTGATCAACAAAGCAATTGATGATGGAGCATCGATCATCAATTACTCCGCGTCCTCGCTTTCACATTCAGACCACCTCAAGTGGGCAATCGCTCACGCGATGAATGAAGGAGTGCTCATCACTGCTGGTGCAGGTAACGCGCACGAGGACGACAACGAGACATCACTGTCGTGGTGGTCGGGTGTCGTCGGTGTTTCCGCCATTGATACCGACGGAAAGTTCGCTTCCTATTCCTCCTGGGGGCAGGGTGTCACCACGACTGCCGTCGGGGGCCCTATTGTTGCGCGCGATGAGAGCGGACAGATTTCCTCCACTCAGGGCACCTCTTTTTCGTCCCCTATTGTCGCTGGCGCTCTCGCGCAGGCGCGTGCCAAGTGGCCCAACGCTACCTCGAATCAGCTCCTCCAGCTCCTCGTCAATACGGCGAGCACACCTGAGGGCGGCAGAGACATCTACGTGGGGTATGGACCAATTAACCCCGGAAAGATGCTCAACACCGATCCGAGCCAGTATCCGGATGAGAATCCCCTGGCGGACAAGGGAGGTGGCTCAAGCCCGACTCCCGCGGAGGTCCAGCAGTACGCCGATGGCCTCGTCGATCCAGCCCAGATCGCGTATGACAACTCCTACGCCTATCGCGGCCTCGACGAATCGCAGGCAACCAACAAAGACAACCCCTACCCCACACACCTGGGCACCAGCCCACGCTTCCACAGGCAATAGCCACAGGACGGAGAGCGAGGGGCGCTGGAGAACACTCCAGCGCCCCTCTTTTTCGTCGCTTGCTTCGTGGCCGCGTTGACACCGGCAATCAGGCTTAGCCCTCCGAGGCCTCGACAATGTCGAGGACAGTTCGCACTTGCTCGACGGTGAACTGTCCGGGGGCGCTGCCTTCCCACCCGGGCAGGGTCGCGAAGGTGGCCGCGGACCCGAGGGCAGAGCCCACCAGGCGCGTGGGCGCACCGTTGGGGCCCATGGCGATGCCGATAACGGGACGGTCGTAGGCCTCGCGCGCCCACGCCTGCGCCGCCAGCACTCGGGCCGCGTCCGTGGCGCTGTTGGCCATGCACGCGAACTTGAGGACGTCGGCGCCCGCGTAGTTCATAGCCGCCAAGACCTCGGCGAGCTGCTCGTCGCCGGGCGTTGCCTCAAAATCGTGGAAGGAAGCGACGACGATCGCCCCGGCCTCGTGCGCGTCCTCAATGAGCGAGGAGGACCCATCGCGCGAGATCTCCACGTCGACGCCGCCCGCAAAGGACGAAAGCGAACGCACGAGGGCGCAGTATTCCTCGTCGTCCAGGTAAGCCTCGCCCCCCTCGACCGACGTGCGAATGGTCGCCAGCAACGGCAGGGGCGAGGAATCCGCGACGTAGCGGGCCATCCGCACCAGGTCCGACTCCACGTCCGATGCGGCCACGAAGTGCGACCCCACGAGGGACGACAGGAAGGTGTCTACCCTCCACTCAACGATGTCCGCGCGGCACGAGGCCAGCGCCTCGACCTGCCCGCTCAGGGCTGCCGCGTCCCCGCTGACGGGAACGATGACCTGGGTACGTCCCCCGAGCGTCGCCTTCTTGGCGGCTTTCCCGATGGTGACGAGTCCGGGCGCAGGGTCGGGGTCGGGCGCAGATGGGTGAGGCATGATTCCTTCGCTTAGTATCCGATTTCTGCCAGGTGCAGGCGATCTCGTTCGCTCTGCGTGAGGTAGGGGTGGTCCAGCCAGCCGTCGGGCAGGTGGGGGGTCTTTTCGCCGCCTGCTCGGCCGCGAGGTCCGCGTGCTGCGGGCGGGAAGGCCTGGTCGAGGTCGAGGTCCGCGAGGCGCTCGTGGAGCTCCTGCAGCGTGGAAACCATCGACAGGGCGTGGCGCTGGGGGCCACCGATGGCGAATCCACGCAGGTACCAGCCGATGTGCTTGCGCATCTCGCGCAGCGCGCGCCCCTCGTCGCCCTGATCGACGACGCACCAGGCGGCGTGACGCTCGATGACGGACACGACCTCGGCGAGGCTGGGGCCGGGCGGGATGGCCCCACCGTGGTAGGCAGCGACGATGTCACGGAAGATCCAGGGGCGTCCCTGGGCGCCGCGCCCGACGCTGATGCCGTCGCAGCCGGTGCGCTCCAGCATGGCCAGGGCGTCGGCGGCCTCGAACACATCGCCGTTACCAAAGACGGGGATGTCGAGCAGGTCCTTGAGGCGTGCAATTTCGTCCCAGTGGGCCTGGCCCGCGTAGTGCTGGTTCTGCGTGCGCGCGTGCAGGGTGAGCGCGGCAGCGCCAAGCTTTTGCGCAGCCAGGGCGGCGTCCGTCGCAGTCTCGTGCTCGGAGTCAATGCCGATACGGATCTTGACGGTCACGGGGATCTCGCGCCCCGCACGCTCCCCGGCCTCGTCGCAGGCGCGCACGACGGCGCCCACAAGGTCGGAGAACAGATCGCGCTTCCAGGGCAGGGCAGCTCCCCCGCCCTTCTTCGTCACCTTGGGGACGGGGCACCCGAAGTTCAGGTCGATGTGGTCGGTGAGGTCGCGCACGACGAGCATCGTCGCGGCCTTCGCCATGACGGCGGGGTTGACGCCGTAGAGCTGCAGGGAGCGCACGCGCTCGGCGGGGTCGGGGCGCACCATCTCCAGGGTGCGCTCATTCTCCTCGACGAGGGCGCGGCTGGTCACCATCTCGGTGACGTACAGGCCGGCGGGCGCGTCCACGCGCGGGATGGCGACGCGATGCGGCGCGGCGAGGGGCTCACCCGCAGTCGTCTCGCCCGGGGTGCTCGGGGACGAGGCCGTGGCCTCCCGCCCGGATTCGGCGGCCCAGGAGGGGATGCCGGTGGGTCGCAGGTGGTCGGGCAGGCCCGACTCGCCCATGATGCGGCACAGGCGTCGGAAGGGCACGTCAGTCACCCCGGCCATGGGGGCCAGGACGACGGGTGTCCACAGGCGCAGCGGCCCCACGCGAAGCGGGGCCGCTGCGGACGAGGAGGCTAGCGACAAGTCAGCAGCCCAGGCGTTCGATCAGGTACGACTTGACCTTGTCGAGCGGGATGCGCACCTGCTCCATCGTGTCACGCTCACGGATGGTGACGGCGTGGTCCTCGATCGAGTCGAAGTCGTAGGTGATGCAGAAGGGCGTGCCGATCTCGTCCTGGCGACGGTAGCGGCGGCCAACGGCGCCGGCGTCGTCGTAGTCGACGTTCCAGATGCCGCGCAGCTCGTCGGCCAGCTCCTGGGCGGGGCCGGTCAGTTCGGGCTTGCGAGACAGGGGCAGGACGGCGGCCTTGACGGGGGCCAGGCGCGGGTCCAGCTTGAGCACGACGCGCTTGTCGACGCCACCCTTGGCGTTGGGGGCCTCGTCCTCGTGGTAGGCCTCGATCAGGAAGGCCATGAGGGAACGGGTCAGGCCCGCCGAGGGCTCGATGACGTAGGGGGTCCAGCGTTCCTTGGTGTTCGGGTCGAAGTAGTCGAGCTTCGCGCCGGAGGCCTCGGAGTGGACGGTCAGGTCGTAGTCGGTGCGGTTGGCGATGCCTTCGAGCTCGCCCCACTCGCTGCCCTGGAAGCCGAAGCGGTATTCCAGGTCGACGGTGCGCTTGGAGTAGTGCGAGAGCTTCTCCTGCGGGTGCTCGTACTCGCGCAGGTTCTCCGGGTCGATGCCCAGGTCGACGTACCAGGCCTTGCGGTAGTCGATCCAGTACTGGTGCCATTCCTCATCGGTGCCGGGCTCGCAGAAGAACTCGAGTTCCATCTGCTCGAACTCGCGGGTACGGAAGATGAAGTTGCCGGGCGTGATCTCGTTGCGGAAGGACTTGCCGATCTGGCCGATGCCGAACGGCGGCTTCTTGCGCGCGGCATTCATGACGTTCGCGTAGTTGACGAAGATGCCCTGGGCGGTCTCGGGGCGCAGGTAGTGCAGGCCGGCCTCGTCGTCGACGGGGCCCAGGTAGGTCTTGAGCAGGCCGGAGAAGGCGCGGGGCTCTGTCCACTGGCCGCGCACGCCACAGTTCGGGCAGGCGATGTCGGCGTTGGACAGCGAGGACTCTTCGACGCCCTTCTTTTCGGCGAGCTCTTCGATGAGCTGGTCCTGGCGGGCGCGCTTGTGGCAGTTGAGGCACTCGATGAGCGGGTCGGTGAAGGCCTTGACGTGGCCGGAGGCGACCCACACTTCGCGCGGGAGGATGACGGAGGAGTCGAGGCCGACGACGTCGGCGCGGCGGCGGACCATGGCGTTCCACCAGGCGCGCTTGATGTTTTCCTTCAGTTCCACGCCGAGCGGGCCGTAGTCCCACGCGGAGCGGGTGCCACCGTAGATGTCACCGCAGGGGAAGACGAAGCCGCGGCGCTTGGCCAGGCTGATCACGTTGTCGAGGCGGGAGGGTCCCTTAGCCACTTGTCACTCCTTGAGTATTTGGGGCACGACTGGCTGTCGTGTCGCCATCGATACTAGCCGATAACTACTGTTTCGGGCGCTTCCGGGCCCTTGCTCGCTCATGGATCCCACCACAGGTGCGGGCTTGAAATGCTGGCTGGGCTGTGCAGTGCCCTCCCCCGCAATTCTCCACGGGATTCTGCCCGGAGTCCTATCTGAGCACCGCTGCGTGCCTCGCTCGGCTCTCTCGCGGATAGGTTATGAGCATACGGATAGGTTATGAATATACGGATAGGTTATTAAGCTATCCGCATGTGAATAACCTATCCACATCGCCGTAACCTATCCGCATAAGGAAGGGGCAGGCTCCGCTGCGGCGAGGACAGGCTCCGCTGCGGCGACGACGAGCACGCCGACTTCGAACCTATCCGCATGCGCGCATGCCAGCACCGACAGAGCCGACAGCGCCGACAGCCACCACCCACGCTCACCAAGCACAGCACCCCAAAAGTCGCAGGCAATTCCCCTTGACATATTTCAAGTTCCGAAATGGCGTCGTTGATATTCCAACGTTTTCAACACGTGCTTGAACATTCCATCGTCGAATTGCATGCGAAACTGCAGGGCGCGCACAGAACTACGGTGCCGCACTCAGCAACAAGTAGCGCCTGAGCATCCCCCCACAGCAACTCGCAGCGCCTGGACACTCACATGGCGCCACCACAACACGCCCGAATGCATAATACGGCCCCGGCCTCGTCGCTCCTACGGGAGGGAACGAGGCCGGGGCCGGGTGACGGGTCACGCGCCCAAAGCCCAACTGACGTTCAGTTGAGGCGGCGGATCCTGCCCGTGAGGGTCAGGCGCCATCCGGCGGCGGCGACTGCGAGAGTGATGAGGCCGAGGAACCAGAAGGCGGGGTGCATCGGGGGAAGGTAGCCGGACTTATGAACAAGCGTGAGGACCAACCAGGTGACCGGACCGGCGATGCCGGCCAGGCCCAGCACAGTCGCCACGATAATGCCGAGGGCAACCGTCCACGGGCCTCGACCATGGCGTGAGGCCGCACCGATGAGGCGCCCGGCCCCATCGCAGGCGATCCAGGCGACCACCACAATGAGCCACGAGTCCAGTCCGAGGGGATACTCAAGGCTCCCCAGGAAGAAAATGTGCGACTGAGCCAGGGCGAGCACCCACCAGATCACACTGGCGATGGCGATAACGACGGCACTGTGCACGTAGGTCGATAGTGCCAGGGTACGGCGCGACGCGCCGCTCAGAGACGCTGCCCGCAGGTCCGTCGTCGTAGTGATGATCTGCGCGATGAGGATGTAGATGCCCGTCGAGAAGGCGGCGTTCATGGCGGACTGATCGACGTGCCCCGAGAAGTCATCGGAGGTCGCGTACATGATGGCGCTCACCGTGGAGTTAATGGCAAATTGACCAACGACAACCGCGGCGTACACTCCGAAAGCGAATCGCCAGTCGACCATTCCAAGTCGCCAGATCGAGGGCTGAGAGGAAACAGTGGTTGCGGTGCTCATTGGTCATTCTCCTGGATGAGGTAAGCGAAGGCGTCCTGGAAGGAGCAGGGCGCTGCGCTGAGGCTATGGGTGGCAAAATCGGCCTCGGTGATGGAGGCGCCGCGCAGGTCCACGACGATCTCTCGCGTGGAGCCGAGCTCGCGACTGGCGATGACAGCGAGGGTCGGGCGCTCTCCGAGGAAGCGCTCGACGTCGGAGGCGTGGCCGGTCAGAGCTGAGACTCGGCAGGTGAAGTCGTCAATACTCTCGTGAGCGAGGAGCTCGCCCTTCTTCAAGACGATGACGTCTTCGGCGACCTTTTCGAGTTCGGAGACCATGTGCGAGGAAACGAGGAAGCGGCGCTGCGGGCGCTTTCCTTCCATGCCCTCCCCCGCCAGGGCGAGGATCTCCTCGTAGAGGGCGTAGCGCGTGGGCACATCCAGGGGCGCCTGGATCTCGTCGAGGAGGGTGATGGGCGCGCCCGAGGCCAGTGCGATCGAGGCGGAGAAAATGGCGGCCTGCCCGCCGGAAAGCTTGCGCACGGACTTACGGCTCATGGCGAGTCCGAAACGTCCGACGTAGTGCTCGAAGAGCTGCTCGTCCCACGTGGGACGCAGACGCGCGTAGGCGACGAGCGTCTTACTGTTCGCGTCATCGAGGTCACGCGCGGAAGAAGCGATGATCGATCCGGTGAGCAGGTCGTCGGTGCTGGCCTGGCCGCCGTCGATGGAGATACTCCCCGAGGTGGGCACCATCAGGCCGCCGAGGATCTGCATGAGCGTCGTCTTGCCCGAGCCGTTGGGGCCGACGAGGGCGGTGACGGTTGCGTCTCCGAGGGTGAGCGAGATGTCGCGCAGCGCCGCCTTGTTCTCTCCCGGATACGTGTGACTGATGAAGTTGAGGGTGATCATGAGTTGTCCTTGGCGGTCGTGTCGGCGCTGTAGGCGCGGACGTGGTCGATGATGGCGTCGAGGTCGAGGCCCAGGGCCAGGCCCGCTTCGACAGCGGGGTTCAGGGTCTCCTCCACGTAGGTGGCGAGCCCGTCGGCTACGAGCGCGCGGCGGGCGCCTTCAGCGACGAACATGCCGATGCCGCGTCGCTTTTCGACGAGGCCCTCGTCGACGAGGATCGAGAAGGCCTTGCCGACGGTGGCCGGGTTGATGCGGTAGGTCGCGGAGTACTCCGTGGTGGAAGTGAGCTGGTCCCCGGCACGCAGGGTGCCGCGCAGGATCTGCGCGCGGATGTCGTCGGCGATCTGCACGTAGATCGGGATCCCCGAGACGAATGTGGGTGCCATGCGTACCCTCCCTTCAGCTTCAGTGGTTCATTACATGACTAATGAACCACATAACCAACCAACCTGTCAAGCGGTCTCACCACACGAACCTCGGGAAGCCCCCTCCCCCACGCCCACGCCATCTCTCACGCCCGCCCCCAAATGTCGCAGGCAATTCCCCTCAGGCAGCTTTCAATACCACCCACAAACGTTGCAATTCCAACGATCCCATTTATATATTTGAAAGGTTTACATGGGAATTGCATGCGACATTGTCGAAGAACTACGTCAGTAATGCCCGCAATGCTTGCAATGCCGGGACTATCCACATCTGCACACTGGCCCCCAAAGAACAGCGACCTCATCCCACTTCCCCACGCCCGAATGCATAAAACAGCCCCGGCCTCGTTCCACGGGGATAGGGGACGAGGCCGGGGCTGGCCATGCAGGAGGGCGCGGAGCGCTTACTCCTTGACGCCGCCGGCGGTCAGGCCGGAGACGATGTACTTCTGCAGGTACTGGAACAGCAGGATCACCGGGATGGCTGCGATCACGGAACCGGCCGCGAAGATGCCCCACGGGGCGGTACGCTCGTCAGATGCCCACATGTACATGCCGACGGCCAGGGTGAACTGGCTCTGATCCTGCAGGACAACCTTCGCGATCACGAAGTCGCCGAGCGAGGAGATGAAGCTCAGCAGGCCGACGACCGCCAGGACGGGGCGGGCCAGCGGCATGATGATCGTCCAGAAGGTCTGGGCGTGCGTCGCGCCGTCGATCATGGCCGCCTCATCCAGCGAACGCGGGATCGAGTTGAAGAAGCCGTAGAGCAGGAAGGTGTTCGAGCCGAGCGCGCCACCGAGGTAGACGCAGATCAGGCCCAGCTTGGAGTTCAGGCCGAGGACCGGGAAGATGTCCTGGATACCCAGGAGCAGCAGGTACAGGGCCACGAAGGCCAGCATCTGCGGGAACATCTGCACCAGCAGCAGGCCGGTCAGGGTCGCGCGGCGTCCCTTGAAGCGGAAGCGGCTGAAGGCGTAGGCCGCAGCCGCGCCCATGAGGACGGTGCCCACAGCGGTCGTGGTCGACACGATGAGGGAGTTCAGGACCCACGACCAGTAGCCGGCGTATTTGCCGGAGCCCAGCGCCAGGAAGTTCTCGAAGGAAAACGAGGAGAAGAGCTTGTTTGAGCCAGCGAGCGTACCACCCGGGTTCAGGGACACCGACAGGACGTAGAGCAGCGGGATGAGGCAGTAGATGATCATCAGGATGGCGACGATGTGGCGCCAACCGACCTCTTTCCACCAGCGCCCACCCTTCAGGGTGGACTCGCGATTCTTCTTCACAGTTGCAGCGCTCATCACAGCTCCTCAAGGGTCTTCGTCTGGCGGAAACCGAGCCACGCGATCACGCCCACGACGATGAAGATGACGATGGACATGGCCGAGGCCAGGCCGTAGTTCGGGGAACCCGACTCGATCGCGATCTTGTAGACCATCGAGATCAGGATGTCAGTCTGGCCGACATCCAAGCCCGGGTAGTTCGGGCCGCCGCCGGTCAGCATGTAGATGAGCGAGAAGTTGTTGAAGTTGAACGCGAAGGAGGCGATCAGCAGCGGCACCGTGGACTGCAGCACGAGCGGCAGCTTGATGGACCACACGGTACGCAGGCCGGAGGCGCCATCGATCTTCGCGGCCTCTTCGACGTCACCCGGCAGGGACTGCAGGGCACCCAGGCACACGAGGAACATGTAGGGGAAGCCCAGCCACAGGTTCACGCCCAGGATCGAGAATTTCGCCAGCAATCCGTCCGTCAGCCACGGAATTTTCGTTCCGCCGAGCAGCACCTGGTTAATCAAGCCGAAGTCCGTGTTGAGCATGCCCTTCCACACCAGGGTAGCCAGGAAGGCCGGGAAGGCGTAGGGCAGGATCATGAGGGACTGGTAGATCTTGCGACCCTTGATGCGCTTGTCCGCGAACACGAGGCCCAGGATCAGGCCGAGCGCGAAGGTCGACAGGACGGATGCAGCGGCGAAGACGAAGGACCACAGCAGGGCCTTCAGGAACGGACCAGCCAGGTCGCCGCGGGCGAACATGTTCATGTAGTTGTCGAAGCCGACGAAGACGCGCCAGCCCGGATCGATCTGGTTGCCGTCCGCGTCGACGAAGGCGCCAATCTTGTTGTTGGCCGTGTAGACGACGCCGGTCGTCGTGTCGGTCAGGGTGTCGGCGGCCTCGTCGTAGTTGTAGCGGGACTTGGCCAGGTAGGCGCTCGAGCCGTCGTCGGTGCGGTAGCTTCCGTCGTTGGGGTCGGAGGAAGCCGGAACCCTGATGGCAGAGACCTTCTGCTGAACCTCAGGCTTGAGGATCTCGGCGATCGTCAGGACCTTGTAGCCGTCAACCGCGCTCAGCATGCCGGCGGCGTAGGTGCCGGACACTTCGTGCAGCGGAGTCTCGGAGTCACCCACGCGGATGGTGCCCGTCGCGGTATCGACAACCGCGAGCCCGAGGCCGGAGCTGTCCTCGACGACAGCGGCGGGCAGGTTCGGCGCACCCTCGGCGCGCTGCTCGGACGCCTGCAGGATCGACGCGACGGCGTCGTCCTTGCTGGAGTTATGGCCCTGGCCGTAGTTCGTGAAGGACACGTAACCCGTGTACCCCATGACGAAGACCTGGTAGATGAGCAGGAATACCATGCCGGGAACGAGGTACTTCGCGGGAATAGTCCGCTTGGAGAAGTACACCCAATTGACCACGAGAAGCAGGACGGCCAGGACGGCGAGAACCGTCCACGACTTCACCAGGTAAGCGGTGAACATGCCGTAGATCCCCAGGGCATCGATGAGCATCATCAGGACAAGTTTGACGAAGAAACCGGGCCTGGTCACTTCGCTAGCGTGCGAGGCTGTGCGCCCCTCTTTTTTCTTTGCTGCAGCCTTCGCTGGCTCAGACATCGTGTCCTCCACACGTGCGCAGTTTGCGCGTCATTGCGACGATACCCGCCTGCGGCGGGTCGGGAAGCACCCGTGGGTGCGAGTGCGCCGCACTGCGGCGCGAGCGTTTTGTGGGCCTCGCACCCGCCCGCCGCGTGGGACGCGGGCGGGTGCGAGGCTGGGTGCTCGCCTCAGGCGAGCGGGGTACCGGCCGTCTCGCGTCCGGCGGGTTCGATCACTTGGAGGCGATCGCGTTGTTGATATTGGTGATCATGGTCGCCCAGCCTTCGGCCGGGGTCTCGGTGCCACTCACGATGTTGGCCTCGGTCTGGCCCCAGTAGTTCCAGACGGAACCCATCGCGGGGATCGCGGGAGCGAGAGCGCCGGACTCGGCAACCTTCGCGAAGTCCTTGATGTCCTGGTCATCCGACTTGGCGGAGACCTCAGGCATCGCGGAGGCGCGACCACCAAGGTTCTGCATCTCTTCCTGAGCCTCGGGGGTGGCGAGGTAGTTGAAGAACTGCTTGGCGGCGACCGGGTTGGCGGACTTGGCGCTCTGGTAGAACATCTGGACACCAACGAAGGGCTGGGCAGCCTGAGAGCCAGCAGAGGGGATCGACAGGACGGAGACGTCCATGCCGGCCTCGCGGAAGGCGGCGACGTTCCAGGGGCCGGTCACCGTGTAGGCAGCCTTGCCGTCGAGGAAGGCCTGCTTGGCGATGTCGCCCGTGATGGACGGGGAGATGACGCCCGCGTCGCCCTGAGCCTTCAGCCAGTTGGCGAAGTCGGTGCCGCCGGAGCCGCCCATGGCCAGCTCGGAGGTGTACTCGCCGTCAGCGTTGGTGTTGAAGACGGGGGCACCGAAGGAGGTCTGGAAACCGTAGAAGTGGTACGGGTCGCCCTTGTCGCCCATCTGGATGATGAAGGGGTACTCGACGCCGGTGGTCTTGCCGGAGGCGATCATGTCGTCGTAAGTGGTGGGGGCGTCCTTGGTGAGCGCGTTGTTGCGCACCAGGGCAACGGACTCAACGGCGTAGGGAACGCCGTAGGTCTGGCCGTTGTAGGTGACGGCCTTGACGGCGACGTCAGCAAACTTGGACTTGGCCTCACCCAGGTCCACGGGGGCGACGACGCCGTTAGCGACGAGCGCGCCGAGCTTGTCGTGGGCCATGACGATCAGGTCGGGGCCGTTGCCGGTGGGCACCTGGGTGGTGAACTCGGTGTCCATGTCGGATTCGGACTTCTGCACGACGTTGACCTTCACACCGGTGTTGGTGGTGAAGTCCTCGGCGAGGCTCTCAACCTGGGAGAAGCGGGTGTCGTCCGCCCAGATCGTCAGCGTTGCCGCGGCATCGCCGCTGTTGTCAGAGGACGAGGAAGAGGTCGTCGTGCCGTTGTTGCAGGCGGCCAGGGCGGTAGCCGCCGCGAAGACGCCGAGTGCTGCGATGCCACGTCGCATTATTACTCCTGTGTTGGTCAGGCCGGTCGCATCCATCAGCGACCCGCTACAAGAGTCACTGTAATACCCCCGTTTTTGTTTCTGCAACAATTTTCACAATTGTGTGCAAGCTGTTACATTTGAAGGGAAACAGCCGCACTCGGACACCCAAAGGAGCGTTGCGCCGATGACCAAGAATCGTACAAGCATGGCCGATATCGCCACGCACGCGGGCGTCTCAACCGCAACTGTTTCACGCGTTTTCAACGGCGTCGGTCAGGTCTCCGAAGACACGCGCCGCAGGGTCCTGACGGCGATCGACGAGCTGGGCTACGACCGTCCACCCAGTGAACACACGCCCAGCACCCCGACGATCGGCGTTATCGTGCCAGAGCTGACGAATCCGATCTTTGCTTCCTTTGCCCACCACCTCCAAGAGGAGATCTCGCGCGCGGGCGGCATCGCCCTCATCCGCACGCAGACGCCGGGTGCGACGTCCGAGTTCGACCACCTCTCCTCGCTCATCGAGCACCGCGTTAACGGGCTCATCTTCGTCTCCGGCAGACACGCTGACCTCCTCGCCGATCTCGCCCCCTACCAGGATGTCGCCGACCGAGGCATCCCCTTCGTGACGATCAATGGCGCACGACCGGAGGTACCAGCCTCCGATTTCTCCACGGGAGACGCGCTCGGCATCCGCGCGGCGGTTACGCACCTGCACGAGCTGGGGCACACGCGCATCGCCCTGCTGACGGGGCGCACGCACATCGTTCCAGCACTGCGCAAGGCGGAGGCTTTCAGCCAGGTGATGGACGAACTGCTGGGCGACCGCTCCCCCATCATCGAGGAGACCTTCTATACGTACGAGGCCGCGGCTGCCTACACGCACGCCCTCCTGGAGCGCGGCGTGACGGCGATTATCACGGGCTCAGACCTGCAGGCCCTCGGCGCGATCCGCACGATCTCCTCGCTCGGACTGTCGGTCCCGGGCGACATCTCGGTCATCGGTTTCGACGACACATTCCTCATGAGCCACCTGGATCCGGCCCTCACGACGATTCACCAGCCCGTTCAGTCAATCGTCTCTTCCGCAGTGCGCGCGCTTTTCGAGGCATTAAACACAGCCGACTACACTCCCACGCACGCCGATTACGTCTTTTCGCCGGATTTGATCGTGCGAGGCTCGACCGCGCGCGTCCGCTAGGCCCGCCATCTGGGGTCCAACCTCCGAGAATGACTTGACAAAGATTCTCAATCGCAAAGAGAATCATTCTCATGTCGAAGAGAATCCTTGCTGCCGCGTGTGCGGCTGCCACAGCGCTCGCCCTGTCCGCCTGCTCATCCACGGCCTCGTCCGGAGACAGCTCCTCCAAGGACGGCTCCCTGACCGTCATGGCCTCCTTCTACCCCCTGAAGTACCTGGCTGAGAAGATCGGAGGCGAGCACGTCTCCGTCACCTCGTTGACCCCGGACGGCGCTGAGCCCCACGACCTCGAGCTCTCCCCCAAGATGGTTGACTCGCTGTCCTCCGCGGACGCTGTCATCTACCTCGCGGGCTTCCAGAGCGCGGTTGACGAGGCCATCGAGCAGCAGGCCCCCAAGACCATCATTGACGTTTCCTCCGCGGCCGAGCTGGTCGAGGCCGGCTCCGACGCAAACCACCCCGCCGAGGAAGAAGAGGCCGCCGACGAGACGCAGTCCGGCGAGACCGAGGCCCACGACCATGATCACGAGGGCCACGACCACGAAGGCCACGATCACGCCGGTCACGATCACCACCACGACATGAGTGCGGACCCCCACTTCTGGCTGGACCCCATCCGCATGGCCAAGGCCGCGACCCTGGTGGGCGACAAGCTCGCCGAGGCCGACTCCGCCCACGCCGACACCTACAAGGCGAACGCGAAGGCCCTGGCCGAGGAGCTCACTGCTCTGGGCGACACCCTGGTCACCAAGACCTCGAAGTGCCAGGTGAAGACCTTCGTCACCGCGCACACCGCCTTCGGTTACCTCGCGGACCGCACCGGCCTGACCCAGGTCGGCATCTCCGGCCTCGACCCCGAGTCCTCCCCCTCCCCGGCACGCCTGGCTGAGATCGGCCAGATCGCCAAGGAGCAGGGCGTGACGACGATCTTCACCGAGGCCCTCATCGACCCCAAGGTCGCACAGACGCTGGCCGACGACCTCGGCATCACGACGGCCGTCCTGGATCCGATCGAGTCCCAGACCGATGCCTCGAAGGACTACGCCGCAGTCATGCAGGCCAACATCGACGCCCTGACGAAAGCAAACAACTGCCAGTGACAACGACTGACAACCCCACGACGGCGGGAGCCTCCCACGCGGAGGCAACCGCCGTCGTGCGTCTCGACAACCTGCACGTGGCCTGGGATACGGACCTCATCCTCCACGGGATCTCGCTCGACATTCCCGCCGGCCAGACCGTGGCGATCACAGGCTCGAACGGATCGGGCAAGTCCACAACCCTCAAGGCCCTGCTCGGCACCGCCCCCATCACAAGCGGTGACGCCCAGCTCTTCGGACACTCGGTGACCACGCGCCGCCGCGTGCCATGGAACAAGATCGGCTACGTCCCCCAGCGCATCTCCTCGGGCGGCGCGATCAGCGCCAGCGCGATCGAGGTCGTACGTTCCGGCCTGCTCGGGCCTCGTCGCCTGTGGGCGCTTCCGGGCGACACGGCGAAGGCGATGGCCGCGCTCGAACGTGTGGGCATGGCTCACCGCGCCCACTCCCCCCTCAACATTTTGTCGGGCGGGCAGGCCCAGCGCGTCCTCATCGCGCGCGCACTCGTGCGACGACCCGAGCTGCTCATCATGGACGAGCCGATGGCGGGAATCGACGCCGCCTCACGCGCGCGCCTGGCCGAGATCGTCGCCAATGCGAAGGCGGAGGGGACGACGATCCTCATCGTTTTGCATGAGCTGGGAGAACTCGGCCCCCTCCTGGATCGCGAGCTGCACATCAGCGCGGGTCACGTCTCCTACGATGGCCCACCCCACATCGAGGACGATCACGAACAGCACCACGGCGGAGGCGACCACTGCCACCCCGAGATCGAGGCGGGGCCTGCAACGGGCGACCGCGGCCTCGTGAGCGGAATCTAGACGGGAGCGACACATGATTGACGCACTGACGACCCTCCTGTCCTCGCAGATGATGCAGCGTTCGCTGCTCGCCGCCCTGATCGTAGGCCTCACCGCCCCGATCATCGGCACCTACCTGGTCCATCGCCGCCTCGCCATGCTGGGCGACGGCATCGGCCACATCTCTCTGACCGGCGTCGCGTTGGGCTGGCTGGTCGGTGCGTTCGCAAACGTGAGCCCTGCGGATTCCTGGGCAATTCCGGGCGCAGTCATCATCTCCCTGCTAGGGGCGATCACGATTGAGCTGGTGCGTCAGAGCGGGCGCACCTCCGGGGATACGGCCCTGGCCATGCTGTTCTATGGCGGCATCGCCGGTGGCGTCCTCCTGATCGGCCTGGCGGGTGGCACCTCCGCCCAGCTGAACTCCTACCTCTTCGGGTCGATCTCGACCGTTCGATGGAGCGACATCACGCTCATCACCATCTTGGGCATCGCGATCGTCGCGCTGGGCATCGGACTGGCACCCGCGCTCTTCTCGGTCACCAACGACGAGGACTTTGCGCGCTCGACGGGACTGCCCGTGCGCACGCTCTCCCTCCTCATCGCCGTTCTGTCAGCACTGACCGTGGCCGTGGCGATGCGGGTCGTCGGCTCACTGCTCGTCAGCGCGCTCATGGTGATCCCCGTAGCGATCGCACAGCTGGGCGCGCGCTCGTTCCGCACCACGATGGGCATCGCCATGGCACTCGGCGTCATCATCTGCACGTCGGGACTGTCCCTAACGTACTTCATCGACCTGTCGCCGGGCGCGACGATCGTTGTCGGAGCCATCGCTTTGTATGCGATTGGTTTCGGAATCAGGGCTATTGTGGATCGCATCCGCAGGGTACGCAGGCTTCGCGTCGCCCGCAGCCACAACCAGCACCCCGAGCGTGAGCACCTCACCCACGCAAACGCATGACGACGAAGGGAACACCATGCAGCGCATGACGAAGCAGCGTCAGGCCGTCCTCGACGAGCTGACACGCGTTAGCGACTTCCGCAGCGCCCAGCAGATCTTCGAAGACCTGCACCGTCAGGGGCAGCGCGTGGGTCTGGCGACCGTCTACCGTTCGCTCCAGAGCCTCGCGGATGACGGCCGCGTCGACACGCTGCGCTCCTCCGACGGCGAGGCCCTGTACCGCTCGTGCACGACACACCATCACCATCATCACCTGGTGTGCCGCAAGTGTGGTTTCACCGAGGAGATCGAGCAGTCGCAGATCGAGTCGTGGGTGGATTCTGTGGCATCTGCGCATGGATTTAGCGACGTCGAGCACTCCCTGGAGCTCTTCGGGGTGTGCAGCTCGTGCCAGTCGAAGCAGTGACCTACTGAGGCCGTATCAGTCACGACGAGGCCTGGGAAGCAGACGACGCTTTCCCAGGCCTCTTGCGTAGGTTAGGATAGGCTTCGTTTGGTCACCCTCACTTTGGAGCATCATGTTCGCCGCCGGAATCGATTCCATGGTCCCCGCCTTTGCACGCGAGGGTATCTGGCTCTTCGTTTTCCTCTTCTTCGTCGTACTCTTCCGTGCGCAGGCGACCTACTGGCTGGCCCGCGGCGCAGCCTCGGGTGCCGTCCTGGCGACCGGCCGTCAGGGTTTTCTCGGCGCCGTCGCACGCTGGTTTGATGGCCCCGTCCCTCGCAAGGGTGCTGCCATGCTCGACAAGTGGGGCATCATCGTCATCCCCCTGTGCTTCCTGACGGTGGGTATCCAGACGGCGGTCAACGCGGGCGCGGGCCTGGTGCGCATGCGCTGGAGCACCTACACAATTGCCATGATCCCGGGGTGCATCCTGTGGGCGCTGCTGTACGGCCTCGGCACGCTCGCCGTCTTCGCCGCGGCCATCCGAGCCGTCGCCGGCTCCCCCTGGGGCTGGGCGGGTCTCGCCCTCATTATCGCGCTGATCGTCGCGAAGATCGCGTGGGGCCGCCGTAAGCGCCGCACGGTCGACGCGGCACTGGCTACGGACAACGCCTAGGACTGAGCGACGCGGTCAACCGCACCACCGAAGCGGCGGTCGCGCCCGGCAAACTCCTCGAGGCATCCCCACAGCTCCTCGCGGTCGAATGCGGGCCAGGGGGTGTCGACGAACATCATTTCCGCATACGCCATCTGCCATAGGAGGTAGTTGGACAAGCGCTGCTCCCCCGACGTGCGGATCATGAGGTCGACGTCGGGCACATCGGGCAGGTAGAGGTGTCGTGACAGCGTCTTTTCGGTGACGCCGCGCGGGCTCAGGCGCCCAGCCGCGACATCCTCGGCGATGGATCGGGCAGCATCCGCCAGCTCGGCCCGACCTCCGTAGTTGACACACATGACCAGATCGAGGGTTGCGCAGTGCGAGGTCGCCCGATCGGCCTTCTCCAGCGCGTTGATGACGCTCTTCCACAGCTTGGGCCGGCGCCCGCTCCACCGCACGTGCACGCCCCACTGGGCGAGCTGGTCGGTGCGCCGCGCGAGCACGTCGGAGGCGTAGTTCATGATGAAGGAGACCTCGGCGGGCGAGCGCTTCCAGTTTTCGGTCGAGAAGGTGTAGACGCTCAGATAGCGCACGCCCGCGTCAATGGCGCCCGCGATCGTGTCCATGAGCGCATACTCCCCCGCCCGATGCCCCTCGGTGCGGGCCAGACCTCGACTGTTGGCCCAGCGTCCGTTCCCATCCATGATGAGCGCGACGTGTGCGGGCACCTCGCCCTTGCGGAAGACGGGCGCCTCGCAGTGCCACTGGCCAGGCCCGAGCAGTGGCGCGGTGGGGTCGTGCGGGGCGCGGTCCATGGGGGTGGGTCGCAGGTTGGTCATGAATGACTCCTATCGATGACGCTCAGAGAGCGCAGGCGACGTTCCAGATGCCATTGAGTGTACGAGGAGATGAGGCCCGAGGCCTCGGAACGCGCATACGGTTCGCAACGGTCGGCGCGCTCCCAGTCACCGCTGAGCAGCTGGCCGAGCAGGGCCACCGTGTCCGGCGCAGGCGACGAGGCACCGGGTGGGCGGCAGGTATCGCAGACGGTGCCGCCGTCGGGGATGGAGAACGAGGAGTGCGGCCCCTGAGTACCGCACACGGCACAGTCAAAGCAGGAGGGGGCCCATCCGGCCAGCGCGAGGGCGCGCAGCGTATACGAGGTTCGAATCAGGGTGGGATCGTGGCGCCCTCGAGCAAGGGCATTGAGGGCGCCGAGGAGGAGAAGGTACTGGGAGTGGGTGCCGTCGTGAGCATCGGCAGTGAGGCGCTCGGCGGTCTCGACGACGACGGTGGCCGCGAGGTAGAGATCGTAGTTAGCGGCGATGGAGTCGCCGTATTGGGCGATCGATGCGACCTGGGTGAGGGTGTCGAGGGTGCGTCCGCGATGCAGCTGAGCATCGATGACAGAGAAGGGCTCGACGCGCGCCCCGAACTTGGAGGTTGTCTTGCGCACTCCCTTGGCGACTGCGCGAACCTGCCCGTGTTCTGCGGTCAGTAGCGTGATGATGCGATCAGCTTCGCCCAGCTTGTGGGTGCGCAGGACGATCGCCTCGTCTCGATAGGACTTCATCACACGAACATTGTGTCACGCCCGGGCGCACGCGGCGGATTCATCCGACGCGCATCGCGCCGCGCGAAAACAACTGTGAAGTGCACTGTCACATCCATCGACAAGCCCACAGACACGTGCTGACAACAATATATGAGAAACTGACAGCGTGGTCGGTTACACAGCCGGCAAGTGGTTTTCGAGTAGATAGTTTCTTCGTAACTGGTTATGGTTTACTCATAACCGTCGAAGGAAGGAAAAAGATGGCACCCCCGATCGATGCCCGCGAAAAGCTTGGCACTGCACTGCGTCAAGCCCTGATGCAGACCCCCCTGTCAAAGATCTCTGTCAGCGCGCTGACACGTTCCGCAGGGGTCACCCGTCAAGCGTTCTACTACCACTTCAACTCCCTCAGCGACCTGAATGCCTGGGTTTTCCGCGAGGAAGTCACATCTCGCCTGACCGCCAGTTCGGGAGAATGGCTTGACGCCATCGAAGCGACGATGACCTGGATGCACGAGCACCGAGACGAGACCGCCTCGGCCATGAAGACCATCGAAGCCAACGACCTGTGGGCCTTCCTGGCCTCTCACATCCAGGAGCTCATCGAGTCTCGACTGCCCGGCTCCGCCACGGCCACCGCGCGCGACGTCGTCGCCCAGCACTTCGCCCTGGCAACCACCGCCCACATGGCTCAGTGGATGCTCTCCGGCCTCGAGGTCAACCCCTCGCTCGCGATCGCTCGCATGCGAGTGCTCATGACCGACCAGACCACCCCCGCCCTGGCTCGCCTGGCCAAGTAGCGCGGTTACTCCCACCAACCGCGCAAGGACAGACAGACAACCTTCTCAGCCCCGACCTCGTTCATTCATCGACGAGGCCGGGGCTGAACCATACACTCCCCCAGCTCGCCCCGCGCTTTCCGGATGCATACAAGCCAATCTGAGCTATACAATTGGTCAGCCGAACATTGCACTGAAATTTCGCGGATCCGCGATTCAGCCTGTACAGTTTGCTCGTAACCTCTCTTTTCATGTCGACGAGGACCACCCATGCCCCACACCGATGCGAAAACGATGCTCGCGCAGGCGCTGCGCAACGCACTTCAGACCGTCCCACTATCGAAGGTGACGGTCTCTGGACTCACGCGCACCGCTGGCGTGACCCGCCAGGCGTTTTACTATCATTTCGCCGACATCCGCGACCTGACCGTCTGGGTGTTCAAGCGCGAGGTCGCCGACCAGATCATCGCCCACGCCACCCACGAGGACTGGGCCGACGGCCTGCTCGCCATGTTCACATGGATGCGCAACCACCCCGAAGAGACGCGCTCCGTCATTGCCTCGCTGTCCATGGAGGATCTACAAATCTTCCTCTACAAGCAGCTGCGCGCCGTCATGGAACCCATCGTCGACCACTACAGCGACGGCCTCACTGTCACCGCAGACGATCACGAGTTCGTCACCGAACACTTCACGCTCAGCGTGCTCGGCCATGTGTCTCAGTGGCTCGCCACCGACATGAGCGCCGATCCCGCCATCCTGACCGACAGGATCGCCCGAGTCCTCGACGGACAGGTGCGCCACAGCCTCGAGCTGTTCGCCTCCTCCCCCCAGGCACCCGCGCGCGCCTGAACAAACGTCGAACCCCGGCCTCGTTTCTCCGTCAACGAGGCCGGGGTTCGTGTCGTTTATCTGCGATCAGTTAGCGCAGGGCGCGGTTGACAGCCGAGATGACCGCCTTGTAGGAGGCGCGGGTGATCGAGGAGTCGATGCCGACGCCCCACACGATCTGACCGTCGACTGCGGCCTCGACGTAGGCGGCGGCGCGGGCGTCGCGACCCTGACTCATCGCATGCTCGGAGTAGTCGAGGATACGAACATCCAGGTCGAACTCGTGCAGCGCCGAGACGAAAGCATCGATCGGGCCCGTACCCGTGGCCTGGACCTTCACGGCCTCACCGGCGTCGATGAGCGTCGCGTTGAGCTCAACGTGCTCGTCGTCGATCGACGAAACCTGCGAGGAGCGCATCTCGAAGCGGCCCCACGGCTCCAGGCCGGGAGCGGCGCTCGTGGGCAGGTACTCGTCCGCGAAGATCTGCCATAGCGTGGCCGCATTGATCTCGCCGCCGTACGTGTCGGTGTGGCGCTGAACGATGCGGGAGAACTCCACCTGCAGACGACGCGGCAGCTCCAGGGCGTGCGCCGTCGACATGAGGTAGGCGACGCCGCCCTTGCCGGACTGCGAGTTCACGCGCACCACGGCCTCGTACGAGCGGCCCACGTCGTGCGGGTCGATCGGCAGGTAGGGCAGCTCCCACACGACCGCTTCCTCGTCGCCGCCGGCCGCGTCAACCTTAGCCTTGCGGGCCGTGAAGCCCTTCTTGATCGCGTCCTGGTGGGACCCGGAGAAGCTCGTGTACACGAGGTCGCCGACATAGGGGGCGCGCGGCGAGGTCTCCATCTGCGTGCAGTACTCGACCGTGCGACGAATCGAGTCCACGTCCGAGAAGTCGATGCCCGGATCGATGCCCTGGCTGAACAGGTTCAGGCCCAGCGTCACCAGGTCGACGTTGCCGGTGCGCTCGCCCTGACCGAGCAGGCAGCCCTCGATACGGTCCGCGCCGGCCAGGAGCGCCAGCTCGGCCGTCGCCACGCCGGTGCCGCGGTCGTTGTGGGGGTGCACGGACAGCGCCACATACTCGCGGCGGCTCAGGTTGCGGCTCATCCACTCGATCTGATCCGCGAAGACGTTCGGGGTGGAACGCTCGACCGTGGAGGGCAGGTTCAGGACAATCTCGCGCCCCTCGCCCGGCTCCCACACGTCCATGACGGACTCGCACGCCTCGAGGGCGAAATCGAGCTCGGTGTCCACGAAGATCTCGGGCGAGTACTCGAATCCGAAGATCGTCTCATCGCCCAGGCGCTTCTCAGCCTGCGCAATAATCTCACGCGCACCGGACTGAGCGAGCTCGATCGTCTGCGCCTTATCCGCATGGAACACGACCTCGCGGAACACGGGAGCCGTCGCGTTGTAGAGATGCACCGTCGCGCGCGGGAAGCCCACCATGGCCTCGACCGTGCGCTCGATCAGCTCAGGACGCGACTGGGTGAGCACAGAGATCGTCACGTCCTCGGGCACCGCATCGTCCTCGATCAGGGAGCGCACGAAGTCATAGTCGGTCTGCGAGGCAGCGGGGAAACCGATTTCGATCTCCTTATAGCCCAGCTTAATGAGCAGGTCGAACATGCGGCGCTTGCGCGCCGGGTCCATCGGCTCGATGAGGGCCTGGTTGCCATCGCGCAGGTCGGTGGACATCCAGCGCGGCGCCTTCGTGATGCGCTTGGAGGGCCACTGGCGATCCGGCAGGTCCACGGGATTCGTATCGAGGAACGGCCGATACTTACGAATCGGCATGCGCGAGCCGGAGGGGACGGGAACAGCGGATGTAGTCTTCACAATTCGTAGTCTATCGACGAGGCTCCGCCCGCGAGTAGACGCTGCGCATACTGGACGTGAGATGCGGCGCGCTCCCCCACCCGACACTGACAAAGAAAAACGCTCAAATATGCGTACGCCTCTGCGTTCATATGTCATGATAATTGGGTCCAATGTCCCACACACTGACGCGCGGAGCAGCCATGACTTCTCTCTTGTTAGCCCAATCCTTTACCCCGTCGACGACGGCAGTCGCGGGTAACGTCTTCCTGACAGCCGTCGTCGGGCTCCTTCCGCTCGTCGTCTTCTTCGTCCTCATGGGCGTCTTCAAGGTCGCCACCCACTGGTGTTCGATCATCTCCCTCGTACTGTCCCTGGGCATCGCGGTCTTCGCCTTCAAGATGCCCGTCGGTATGGCGCTCCTGTCCGGCACGCAGGGTGCCGCAATGGGCTTCATGCCGATCATCTACATCATCATCGCGGCCGTGTGGCTCTACAACCTCACCGAGAAGTCCGGACGCAGCTCCGACCTGAAGGCCGTCTTTAATACGATCGGCCGAGGCGACCAGCGCGCCCAGGCCCTCATCGTCGCCTGGTGCTTCTGCGGCCTGCTCGAGGGCCTGGCGGGCTTCGGCGCTCCCGTGGCCATCACCTGCGCCATGCTGGTAACACTCGGCGTCCCGAAGATCAAGGCCGCCGTCGTCACCGTCGTCGGTAACGCCATCAACGTGGGCTTTGGTGCCATGGCGATCCCCACGACCACCGCTGGCAAGCTCGGTGGCGCAGACCCCGTCGTCGTCGCCTGCGACATGGGCCACCTGACCTGGATCTTCTGTCTGTTCATCCCGGTCCTGATGCTGTTCATCCTCGACGGTAGCCGTGGCGTGCGCCAGCTGTGGCCCCTGGCCCTCGTTGCGGGCGCCGCAGCAGGCATCGGCCACTTCTTCACCCCCTCGGTCTCCTACGAGCTGACCGCCGTCGTCGCCTCCCTGCTCGGCTTCGCCGCCTGCTACGTCTTCCTGCTGGTCTGGGGCCCGACGACCCCCGCGGAGTGCGCGACTGAGGCCGACGAGGCCGACAAGCCCACCGGCTCGCGTATCGGACTGGCCCTGCTGCCCTATGTCCTCGTCGTCGTCATCATCGCGATCACGAAGCTGGCCAAGCCCGTCGCAGCTTTCTTCTCCTCGACCGACGTGAAGATCCCGTGGCCCGGCATCTACGGCAGCCTGCTGACCGGCGACGGATCGCCCTCGACCGCCGCGATCTACTCGCTGCAGATCCTGTCCAACCCCGGCACCTGGATCTTCGTCACCGGCATCATCGTCGCCATCGTGTACGGCACGAACTCCTCGGGCGGTCGCTTCCAGAGCTCCGTCGGTGAGATGTTCGCGGTCCTGCCGCGTACCATCTACTCGCTGCGCATGGCCATCCTGACGATCGCCTCCGTCATGGCCCTCGCCTTCGTCATGAACTTCTCCGGCCAGACCACCTCGATCGGCGCTGCCCTGGCGACGACGGGCGCGGCCTTCGCCTTCCTCTCCCCCATCCTGGGCTGGATCGGCACGGCCGTTGCAGGCTCCGCGACCTCGGCGGGCGCGCTCTTCGCGAACCTGCAGTCGACCGCCGCAGCCGGCGCGGGCCTCGACCCGTCCATCCTGCTGGCCGCCAACACAATCGGCGGTGGCATCGGCAAGATCGTGTCCCCGCAGAACCTCGCGATCGCCGCGACCGCGGTCGATTCGAAGGGCTCCGACGCGGAGATCCTCAAGAAGGCTGCCCCCTATTCGATCGGCCTGCTCCTCGTGCTGTGCACCCTGGTGTTCATCGCATCCCAGGGCTGGCTCGGCGCCTACATGCCGCACTGATCGTTGCTGCAAGCGCTGGCGAGGTCCCGGGAAGCAAGTTGCTTCCCGGGACCTCCCGCTTGTAGGCTCCCAAGACAAGCACCGGAAGGAGACGACAGTGAGCAACAGGTATTCCTTGCGAGTTCCTCGGCTGCGGACGACAGCTCTCGGACGAGGCATCATTGCCCTCGTCGCCGTCACCATGCTGTGCTCGGCGTGCTTGCCCTCCTCCCGAGGTGCCTCCGGGCGTTCTTCCGGACGAGACACAGGACCTCGCGCATCGCAGATAGACTCTCGATTCCTTGAATTTCCCTACACCTATAAGAAAACACCGGAGATCCAAGAGCAGACTGACGATCTGAACAACCGGTGGCCAGCGCTAGCGGCCACGAATGGGCACCTCACCCTTGCATACTCGCGCCAAGTCCCTTTCATGCCCGACATCGAACCCGAATTTTGGATGACCGGTGTCGCGAACATTTCCGATGATGCAATCACAATGCTCCTTGAGAAGCCCAACAACTACAAAACCCTGCTGCCCGGCATCTACCCGGACCTGTACAAGTATGTTCCTCAGGACTGCAGCTTCACCAATATCGATCTTCAGCACGCGAACGACTCCCTCCGGGTTCCTTTATCGTCACCCGGAGTGCCACCAACAATTGATCCGATGATCATCCAGGGCCTCGCAGTGTCACAGGACTGCCATTTGATGGTCATCACCGCCCTCGGTCACCGCGGCAGCTGAGAGCCGCACCTCCACAGACCCCGCATTGCATATCCGCGACCGACACTTCGAGGTGACTCATGAAACGTCCCATCAGGCTTGTTGCACCATTCCTGCTGAGCGCAGTGCTTACCTCAGCGTGTCTGCCGTACAGCTACGCCCCCTGTACGTTGCCCTCTCGACTGCGCCCCGGCCTCGTCCATTTTCGAGGCCGGGGCGACCTCTTGCACACACAGAATCATCGCAAAACTGAAAAACGAAAACTCACCCTGAGCTAAGTCGCGCCCCGAAGGTCCTAAAACGCCAAATGAGAGGCCAATTTTCATTGATTAGCAGCAGAGATTTTTCCGCGCGAAATAGCGGGAAAATCGACCTCATCCACATCGTCTGGACACAAACGGCCGCTGGGACCTCGGACCCAGTCATAACCTGAGTTGGACAGCACCCACGAGGAAGGATCTCCCAGTGCGCATCGCTCTCTTTTCCACCTGCCTGGCAGACGTCATGTTCCCCCAGGCTGCCCAGGCCACAGTGACCCTGCTTGAACGCCTCGGCCACGAGGTTGTCTTCCCTGAAGACCAGGTCTGCTGCGGCCAGATGCACGCAAACACCGGCTACTTCGAAGACGCTGCGAAGATTACCCGCAACCACGTCAAGACCTTCGAGCCCGTGCTCGACGGCCAGTGGGACGCCATCGTCGTCCCCTCCGGCTCCTGCACCGGTGCAGCGCGCCACGAGCAGAAGATCGTCGCCGAGCACGTGGGCGACGAGCATCTCGCAAAGCAGTCCCAGCGCATCGCTGAGCACACCTACGACCTCACCGAGCTCATCACCGACGTTCTGGGCCTCGAGGACGTGGGCGCCTACTTCCCCCACACGGTCACCTACCACCCGACCTGCCACTCGCTGCGTATCGCCAAGGTCGGCGACCGCCCCTACCGCCTCCTGCGCGCCGTCGAGGGCCTGACCCTCGTCGACCTGCCCGACGCCGAGGTCTGCTGCGGTTTCGGTGGCACCTTCTCCATGAAGAACTCCGAGACCTCCACGTCGATGCTCGCGGACAAGGTCACCAACGTCATGTCCACGCGCGCTGAGGTCCTCGTCATGGGCGACTACTCCTGCCTCATGCACGTCGGCGGCGGCCTCTCCCGACTCAACTCGGGCATCCGCCCGATGCACCTCGCCGAGATCCTGGCATCCACCAAGGATCAGCCCTTCGAGGGCAACATCTCCTTCGCACCCGAAAGCGCACAGGTGATCTGATATGTCTGAAACGTTCATCGGCATGCCCGGCGTGGTCTCTGACGACGCAAACGCCCAGGCCCACACCGGCGGCTGGCGCACCACCGTCTCCATCCCCGAGGACACCCTCCGCTGGGGCCCCACCTTCCCGGAAGGCGCCCACAAGACGCTGGCCAACACCCAGATGCGCCGCAACCTGGGCCACGCCACCCGCACCATCCGCACCAAGCGCGGACAGCGCGTCGCGGAAATGCCGGACTGGGAGGATCTGCGGAACGCCGCCGAGGCCGTCAAGTTCGAGGTCGAGTCCCGTATGCCCGAGCTCCTCGAAGAGTTCGAGCGCAACGTGACCGCCCGCGGCGGCATCGTCCACTGGGCGCGCGACAAGCACGAGGCCAACCGCATCGTCGCGGACATCATCAAGTCCAAGGGCGTTGACGAGGTCGTCAAGGTCAAGTCCATGGCCACCCAGGAGACCAACCTCAACGAGTACCTGAAGGACCAGGGCATCCACGCTCGCGAGACCGACCTCGCCGAGATGATCGTACAGCTGGCCGACGACATGCCCAGCCACATCGTGGTCCCCGCGATCCACCGCAACCGCTCCGAAGTCCGCGGCATCTTCCTGGATCGCATGGAGGACGCGCCCCGCGACCTCTCTGACGACCCGACCGAGCTGACGGCCGCCGCCCGCTCCCACCTGCGTAAGAAGTTCCTGCACGCAAAGGTCGCCGTCTCCGGCACCAACATGGGCATCGCGGAAACCGGCACCGTCTCCATCTTCGAGTCCGAGGGCAACGGCCGCATGTGCCTGACCCTGCCCGACACGCTCATCACCCTGATGGGCATCGAGAAGCTGGTCCCCCGCTTCCAGGACGTGGAGATCTTCTCCCAGCTCCTGCCCCGCTCCGCCACCGGCGAGCGCATGAACCCCTACACCTCCATGTGGACGGGCGTCACCCCCGGCGACGGCCCCCAGGAATTCCACCTGATCCTCATGGACAACGGCCGCACCAAGGTCCTCGCCGACCCGATCGGCCGCCAGGCCCTCGCCTGTATCCGCTGCGGCTCGTGCATGAACATCTGCCCGGTGTACCAGCACACTTCCGGCCACGCCTACGGCTCCGTCTACCCGGGTCCCATCGGCGCGATCCTGACCCCGCAGCTCACCCAGGGCCTCGACGAGCACGATCCCGTGCACACCCTGCCCTTCGCGTCTTCTCTGTGTGGCGCCTGCGGCGAGGTCTGCCCCGTCAAGATCGACATCCCGACGATCCTCATCCACATGCGTGCGCGCACGGTCGACGTCAAGCGCAACCTCGTGCCGGACGTGTGGGACCTCGCGATGGGCGTGACCACCCCGGTCATGTCGAACGCAAAGCTCTGGAAGGCCGCGAACGTGCCGACCAAGGCGACCCGCCTGTTCGCCAAGAAGGGCTCCATCGGCGCGTTGCCGTTCCCGGCCTCGCTATGGACGCGCGCACGCGACCTGCCGGTTGCCCCGAAGGAAACCTTCCGCGAGTGGTGGAAGCGCACCCACAAGGACTCCGACGCCAACGCGCCGCGCACCGACGCCCCCGCGAAGGGCATCCCGCTCGCTTCCGAGCACGGCATGACCACCAACACGACCCCGAAGGAGGCGTGACATGAGCACCACCATGGACGCAAAGACCGCGATCCTCGCGCGAGCACGCGACGCCATCTCTCGTTCCCAGCAGGGCCGTCCGGTGCGCCCGATCCCCCGCGACTACATCCGCTCCACCGGGCACGCGCCCGGTTCGCAGGCCGTCATTGACGAAATGATCGAGAAGCTCGAGGACTACTCGGCCAAGGTCGTCGTGGTCTCCAAGGAGTCCGAGGTCGCCGACGCGATCTCGACCTTCCTGGCCGACCAGAAGGCCACCTCCATCGTGGTCCCCACCGGCCTGGACGACGCCTTCAAGGAGGCCGCCGCCCGCGACGGCCGCACGGTCCGCGAGGATTCTCGCGAGCAGGCGATCCCGACGCTGGAGCTGGACGAGATCGACGCCGTCGTCACGCGTTGCCGCGTCGCGATCTCTATCTCCGGCACCATCGTCCTCGACGGCGAGCCCGACCAGGGTCGCCGCGCGATCACGCTGGTGCCTGACACGCACGTTGTCGTCCTGCGTGCCTCCGACATCGTTCCCACGGTGCCCCAGGCCGTCGATATTCTCGGCAAGAACCCGACCCGTCCGATGACCTGGCTCGCCGGCGGTTCGGCGACCTCCGACATCGAGCTGGTCCGCGTCAACGGCGTGCACGGCCCCCGCTTCCTGCGAGTCGTCATCGTCAAGTGACCTGATCACGACGCAGGAGTGCCCGGCTGCCTCACGGCAGCCGGGCACCACGTTATGCCTCCTTCGTGAGCTGTTCTATCCCGGGGATTATGGCGAGTATCGTGGGCCGACGAGCGCACACAGGAGGACGCCGTACGCGCTTTATAAGCCATAAATCGCATGCAATTCGGATGCCCAAACTTTCTATACCACCCCGAAACGTTGCAATTCCAACGATGCGATTTCAATGTTTGAAATGTTCGCACGGGAATTGCATGCGACATTGTTGAGGAACCACAACACGAGGCCACAAAGAACCTCAAGCAGAAAACAACTCAAGATCCGAAGGCTCCCACAACCCGGGCAGCCGCATCACCACCAGAAGCAACGCCCGAGCGGGGGCGCTGCAGCCGTTACGGGACCATGCACCCGATCAGGGACACCACACCCGATCAGAAGAGGTGCATTGCCTACGGATCGGGTGTAGCACCCCAAGACACAAGAATAAACGCGGCACAGGCAAACCGAGTCACTTCCCGCCCACAGGCAACCCGGCACAGGACGCCAGGCGAGAACCGGGCGGGTGCTGGCAGCTTTGTTGTGCCCTGTTGATGCTGCACCACCGCGAGCCCCGCCTACACCACCACATCGCGAGCCACCGCGCCCAAACCGTAGTCCACCTCGCCCCAAACACCCCATATCGGCCGGATTTCAACGAAGTGGACTGCCCTTTGGGCACGCCGTCCACGCTGCCACCTATCGGGTTAACATGCGCACGATAGGGCGGACACGACCACCCAACCGGTGATGACCTGTCAACGCAGGTAGCGCCCCGTCAACGAGGCCTCGTTGGTCGCGATTTCGCTCGGGGTGCCCTGTGCGACGATACAACCACCCTCGATGCCGCCGCCTGGGCCCATGTCGATGACCCAGTCAGCGCAGCGGATCAGGTCCAGGTCGTGCTCGATGACGAGGACCGTCGCTCCCCGCTCAATGAGGCGCTGGAGCACATCGATGAGGACCTGCACGTCGTCGGGGTGCAGGCCGATGGTCGGCTCGTCGAAGACGAAGAGCGTGCCGTCCTGGCGCCTGCCCATCTCCGAGGCAAGCTTGAGTCTTTGCGCCTCGCCACCGGAGAGAGCGGGCGTCGCCTCGCCGAGCGTCAGATACCCTAGGCCGAGGCCGGAGAGGGTCTCGAGGAGCGCACCTGCTTTCTTGAGACCGCGCACGGCAACCCGGGCCTCGTCGACACTCATAGCCAGAATATCCGGCAACGAAAGCCCATCACGGCGAATCGATGCCGCCTGCGCGCCGTAGCGGCTCCCCCGGCACTCGGTGCACTCGATGTCCACGTCCGGCAGGAACTGCACGTCCAGGGTGATCTGCCCGGTACCGTCGCACGTAGGGCATCGAAGCGAACCTGTGTTGTACGAGAATGCACCGGGCTTCAACCCGGCCGTCTGCGCCTCCTCGGTGCGCGCAAACGCCCGGCGCAGCTCATCCAGGACACCGGAGTACGTGGCCACGGTCGAGCGCACGTTCACTCCGATCGGCGTCGCGTCGATCAGGTTCACCCGTGAGATACCGGCGGCATCCACGTCGCGCACGTGCGCGGGCAAAGGCTCACCAGCAAGGCGCGCACGCAGCGCGGGAACCAGCGACTCAAGGACGAGCGTCGTCTTACCCGACCCGCTCACGCCCGTGACGGCCGTCAGCGATCCAATGGGAATGTCCACGCTCAAGGGGCGCACTGTGTGTATCTGCGAAGTCTCCAGGTGAATCGCGCCGCGCCCGTCGACATCCGCTCCCCGCCCCGGCTCCTCTGCCGCCCGCTCAACGCGACTCAGCCCCGCCATGTACGGGCCGATGCGAGAAGCGGATGCATCCATGACCTCGTCAATCGACCCCTGGAAGATCACACGACCGCCGTCTGCGCCAGCTCCCGGGCCTATCTCAATGAGGTGGTCGGCAGCCCCCAAAACCCGCGTGTCGTGGTCGACGACGACAACGGAGTTTCCGTCGGCAACAAGCTCGCGAATGATCGCAAGGACACCATCAACGTTGGTGGGGTGCAGGCCGATGGTCGGCTCGTCGAGGACGTAGAGGACCCCGGTCGTCCGGTTGCGCACGGCGCGCGCGAGCTGCACGCGCTGACGCTCGCCGTTGGACAGCGTCGAGGACGCGCGGTCTAGGGACAGGTAGGACAGGCCGAGCTCGACGAGGCGCTCCATCGGCTCGGTCATCTCGTCGACGATGACGCGGGCCATGGGGGCTACTTCCTCCGGGACGAGGCCGGGGACGCGGCGCACCCACTCGCGCAGTTCCGTCAGACTCAGGCGCGAAGCCTCACCCAGATCGATGCCATCGATGAGCGTCGAGCGCACCCGCTCCCCCAGGCGCGTGCCGTCACAGGCCGGGCACGTTCGGGTGATGAGGTACTTGTCGACGCGAGCGAGGGCCTTCTCGTCCTTCGCCTTCGACAGGGCGTTTTCGACGGTGGCGACCGCATTAAAGTAGGTGAAGTCCAGCTCGGTGCCACCCGTCTTGGTCGCGACGATGATGTGGCGCTTTTCAGCAGGCCCCTCGTACACGATTGCCTTTTCGGTGTCAGTCAGGTCCCGGAAGGGCACGTTTGTGCGCACACCCATCTCACGGGCGACGTCTTTCATGAGCTTCCACATGAGAGACCCCCAGGGCGAGACGGCTCCCTCGTCGATGGTGAGGGATTCGTCGGGCACGAGGGACGCACGGTTGACAACGCGCTGGACGCCCGTCCCCTCGCACACCGGGCACGCGCCGGCTGAGTTGAAGGCCATCTCCTCCGCGCCGAGCCCGTAGAAAGATTCCCCGCACTGCGGGCACTTCAAAGGAATCTCAAGCGCGACTTTTCGCGAGGGCGGGACGCGGTGCCCGTTCGGACACAGGTAGGAGCCAACGCGCGAGAACAGCAGGCGCAGGTAGTTGAGAAGCTCCGTCGCCGTGCCGAAGGTGGAGCGCACGTCGGGCACGCCCGGGCGTTGGCGCAGCGCGAGCGCGGCGGGCACGTGCGCAACCTCGTCGACCGAGGCCTTGGCAGCCTGGGAGATGCGCCGACGCGTATAGGTCGCCAGGGACTCCAGGTAACGCCGCGATCCCTCCGCGTAGAGCGTGCCCAGGGCCAGGGAGGATTTGCCCGACCCGGACACACCCGCGACCGCGACGAATTCGTTCAGGGGAACGTCAACGTCCACGTCTTTCAGGTTGTGGACGCGGGCGCCACGTACGCGGATGACGCTGGGCATGTCAGAACCCGAGGCGTCCCAGCATCTTCGGGTCGGACTGCCAGTCCTTCGCGGTTCGCACGTGCAGGTCGAGGTACACGCGGCATCCCAGCAGCTCCTCGATGTGCGCGCGGGCCTGGGTGCCGATCTGCTTGAGGCGCGAGCCCTTGCGGCCGATGATGATGGCCTTCTGGGAGTCGCGCTCGACGTAGACGTTCACGTGAATGTCAAGCATGGGCGGGCGGTCGTCACCCTCGCGGCGCGGCCTCTCGATGATCTCCTCGACCTGGACGGCCAGGGAGTGCGGCAGCTCGTCGCGCACGCCCTCCAGGGCAGCCTCGCGGATGAACTCGGCAATCAGGGTGTCGCGGGACTCGTCGGTGACGTCACCTGACGGGTACAGCGGCGGCGACAGCGGCACAGTCTGCGCGAGCACCTCGCGCAGGTGGTCGATGCCCTTGCCCTCCACGGAGGAGACAGGCACGATGGCGGCCCACTCCCCCAGCTTTTCAATGGACAACAGGTGCTTCATGACGCGGTCTCGCGGCACGGCGTCGCACTTGGTCGCAACGGCGATGATCGGGCGCTTGATGCCGCGCAGCTCGCGTGCGATGAACTGGTCGCCGGGGCCGATGCGCTGGTCGGCGGGCAGGCAGAAGAGCACGACGTCAACCTCGGAGAGTGCCTCGCGCACCATGTCGTTGAGGCGCTTGCCCAGCAGCGTGCGCGGGCGGTGGTATCCGGGGGTGTCCACGAGCACCAGCTGGTAGTTGTCCCCGTGCACGATGCCGCGAATGTTATGACGTGTCGTCTCGGGACGGCCCGAGGTGATCGCGATCTTGCATCCGACCAGCGCGTTCGTCAGGGTCGACTTACCGACGTTGGGACGCCCGACGATCGAAACGAAGCCGGCGCGAAAGTCCTCCGGGAAGTCCGGCATCTCGATGGTCGCGGCCGCGTCCTCGCGCAGGGAAGCCAGCGAGGTCATCGCCTCGAAGGCATCGAGGTCGGCGTCCTCCTCGTCCTCCAGGCCCTCGAGGTCCTCGTACTCGTCGTCGTCCTCGTCTTCCTCGGAGTCTTCACAGTCCTCGTCGTCGCCGTGTTCAGCCCCAGCCTCGTCTTCAGTGTCGTCGCCGAGGCCGGCGTCGATCTGTGCGCGAGCGTCGGCTTCCGGGTCGGCGGCGTCGGGGGCGACCTCGATGCGCGCGTCGCCGAAGGCGTTGGGGCCGGCCATGAGTTCGTCGTCGGAGGGGAATCGCATGTCAGTTGTCCTTGTCGTCGGCGGGGTTGAGGTCGGGGGTCAGGAGCTGCGCGTCGGGGTCGAGGCGGCAGAGAATCGTGGAGACTTGGCGGCGGCGCCCGCGCGCCTCTTCGGCGGTCATTGAAACGCCGGCAAGGGTGCCGGTCGCGCCTGGCAGGGGAACCCGACCAATCGCCTTGGCGAGCAGGCCGCCGACGGAGTCGACGTCCTCGTCTTCGATCTCGCGGCCGAGGAGCTCGCCCAGCTCGGAGATCGGGTAGCGTGCGGGGACGCGCCACACGCCCGGCTCGACTTCCTCGGGTTCGATGGAGTGTCGGTCGTGCTCGTCGGTCAGCTCGCCAACGACCTCCTCAAGGATGTCCTCGAGGGTCACGAGGCCCGCGACGCCGCCGTACTCGTCGATGACGATGGCCATGTGGAAACGTTCTGCCTGCATCTGGCGCAGCATGTCGTCCGCGGGCTTCATTTCGACGGCGAACTCGGCGGGCCGCATCATCTGCTCGGCGCGCATGTCGAGCTGGCCACCCGTGGCCTCCCAGCGGGACACGAGGTCCTTGAAGTAGAGGATGCCGCGAATGTCGTCCACGTCGTCGCCGACGACGGGCACGCGCGAGAAGCCAGAGCGTACGAACAGGCGCAGGGCGGAGGCGGCGGGCGTGTCCGCGTCGATGGTCACCATGTCGGTGCGCGGCACCATGACCTCGCGCACGAGCGTGTGTCCGAGGTCGAGGACGGAGCGGACCATGTCGCGGTCCTCTTCCTCGAAGCTCTCGGGTTCGCCGACCTCGTCGACGATCTCACGCAGGTCGGAGATGAGCTCGGCGCGCACCTGGGCCTCGGTGGGCTCGGGGGCGGGGCGCGCGGAGCGCACGCGGGTGAGGAGCGGGTCGACCAGGTGGCTGAGGCGCGCGAGGCGGTCCGCGAATCTGGCGCCTGCCAGGGCGATGCCCTCGGGGTTGCGCGCGCCCCACTGGGCGGGCAGGAAGGACACGAAGAGCAGCTGCAGGGCCGCGATCACCGACACCGCGATGAGGGCGACGGCCCACCACGGCAGGTGGGTATCGACCAGGATGATCGTGCCCATGACGGCGAAGACGACCTGCCAGAAAGTACGGAAGGCACGCAGCGACAGCAGGGTGCGCCGACGGTGATCGACGAGGCCGTAGAGGACGCGCGCATTCCGGCGCTCTTCCTCGATGAGGTCCTCGACGCCGGCCAGGGTCAGGCGCTGGACGGCCTGCTCGACGCTCTGGGCGACAGACGCGAATGCCAGGGCGACGACCGCGAGGACCAGGAGCGCCACGGAGGGCACATCCAGGATCGACGAGGCCGGGGACGCCTGCAGGGGAAGGATCATCGGGTGGCCAGGAAGGTCAGCAGGAGCTTGCGCTGGAGCGCGAACATGACCTCGCGCTCGGCGTCGGTCGCGTGATCGTAGCCCAGGAGGTGCAGCATGCCGTGCGTGGCCAGGAGGAGCATCTCCTCGGCGGCGCTGTGGCCGGACTCGGCGGCCTGGCGGGCGGCGACCTGCGGGCAGATGCAGATGTCACCGAGCATGCCGGGCGGCGTGGGGTGATCCGCCGTGCCGGGGCGCAGCTCGTCCATGGGGAAGCTCATGACGTCGGTGGGGCCTGGCAGATCCAGCCAGCGCACGTGCAGGTCTTCCATCGGCTCGGGCTCGATGAAGATGATGTTGACTTCCGCGTCGGAGCTGACGTGCATCTGGTCGAGCACGTAGTCGGCCAGCGCGGAAAACTCGGCTTCGTTGATCTCGTAGTCGGTCTCGTTGATGACCTCGGTCATGACGTGTACTCCCTGCGTGCGGTGTTGTGGCTGCGCGTGCGTGCGCGACGCGCGGCGTTTTTATCGTCAAAGCGCTGGTAGGCGTCAATGATCGCGCCGACCAGCTCGTGGCGCACGACATCGGCGCTGGTCAGGTGGCAGAACTCGATATCGTCGATGTCGCCGAGGATGTTTTCGACGACGGACAGGCCGGAGGTCTGGCTGCCGGGCAGGTCGATCTGCGAGGCGTCGCCCGTGACGACGACCTTGGAGCCGAAACCCAGGCGGGTGAGGAACATCTTCATCTGGCCGACCGTCGTGTTCTGGGCCTCGTCCAGGATGATGAAGGAGTCGTTGAGGGTGCGTCCGCGCATGTACGCCAGGGGCGCGACCTCGATCGTGCCGGCGGCCATGAGCTTGGGCAGGGCCTCGGGGTCGAGCATGTCGCCCAGGGCGTCGTAGAGGGGACGCAGGTAGGGGTCGATCTTGTCGGTGAGGGATCCGGGCAGGAAGCCAAGGTTCTCCCCCGCCTCGACGGCCGGGCGGGTCAGGACGATGCGGCGGACCTCGCCGGAGAGGAGGCGGCGCACGGCCTGGGCCATCGCCAGGTAGGTCTTGCCGGTGCCCGCGGGGCCGATGCCGAAGACGACGGTGGCGCGGTCGATGGCGTCCGTGTAGGCCTTCTGGCCGGGGGTCTTGGGGCGGATCGAACGCCCGCGCGCGGAGAGGATCTCTTCCGTGGGGGCTTCGCCCGAGGTGAGGCGTCCGAGCAGGCCGATAGCCTGTTCGACGGCGGTGGCGTCCAGGGCGGTGCCGCGCCGGGCCATGCCGATGAGTTCTTCGAGGAGGCCCGCGGCGACGTCGATGTCGGCCTGCGTGCCGGCCAGCGAGATTTCACGCCCGGTGACGAGGAAGCGGACGTGCGGGAAGCCGCGTTCGAGGGCGCGCAGAACCTGGTCTGCGACGCCGAGGACCACGATCGGGTCCATGTCTGCGGGGATGGTGACGCGCCCCGTGGTGTGTGCGAGGGTGGCCGCCGCGAGCGCCGGCGCTGTGTTCTCCGTAGTCATACTGCTTCCATTCTACTCTGCGGCCCCATCTTCCTCAGCCTCATCACCTTCGTATTAGCCTGTGTGTATGAACAAACAGACCATTCGCGGGGAAGCTGTCAGCGACGAACAGATTGATGCGTGGGTCGCGGAGGCAGAAGCCGGGTATGACGTTGACATGCTGCGAAAAAACGGCAGCTTCACGCAATGAAAGCCCGTCAGCAGTATCACTCTCTTTTGGAATATTGAGCCATGCCCACCCTCGAAGAACTCGTTTCACACCCACCGCAGCTGCCGGTCACGCGCGCCTTGGGCGATATCGCGGCGGCGACGCGGCCGGGCGGCTGTGCAGTGATCACGGCGCCTCCGGGCACGGGTAAGACGACGCTGCTGCCGCCCGCGGTGGCGGTGGCATTGGCCCAGTACGACGCATCGGCGGGCCGGGTTCTCGTCACGCAGCCGCGCAGGGTGGCCGCGCGGGCTGCCGCTCGCCGGATCGCGCGTCTGCTCGGCGAGGAGGTCGGCGGGCAGGTCGGCTATTCGGTGCGCGGGGATTCGCGCGTCAGCGAGCGTACGCGCGTGGAGATGGTGACGCCGGGCGTGGCGCTACGCCGCCTGCAGCGCGACCCGGAGCTGCCCGGGGTGTCGGCTCTCATCGTCGACGAGTTCCACGAGCGCGACCTGGACACGGACCTGGCGCTGGCGTTTGCGCTGGACGCGCGTTCGGCACTGCGCGACGACCTGTTCGTCGCACTTACCTCGGCGACGCTCGAGGCCTCGCGCACGGTCGATTTCCTGCGCGTCTCGACGGGCGAGGAGCCCGCGCTCGTTGATATTCCGGGCGATATTTTTCCGCTGGAGCTGCGCTACGCTCCCCCGCCGCGCGGCGTCGACGCCGTGGGTGCGATCGGGAACGAGCGCGTGGGGGTGCGCCGCGAGTACCTGGCGCACGTGGCGCGCACGGTCGAGGAGACGGTCGCCTCTACCGAGGGCTCGGTCCTCGTGTTCTTGCCGGGCGTGGGTGAGATCGAGACCGTCCGAGGCAACCTGCGTCTGGGCGACATCCCGGTCCTGACGCTGCACGGCCAGCTGAGCGCCGCCGAGCAAGACCGCGCACTCTCCCCCGCTTCCGGTCGCCGCGTCATCCTCTCCACGTCCATCGCGGAGTCCTCGCTCACCGTTCCGGGCGTGTCCGTTGTCGTGGACGCGGGGCTCGCGCGCGAGCCGCGCTTCGACGCGGGGCGCTCCCTCTCCTCTCTCGTGACCGTTCCGGCCGCGCTTGCCCGACTCGACCAGCGTGCGGGACGCGCCGCGCGCACCGGCCCGGGCATCGCCGTGCGCGTCATGGACTCGGTGGACGTGGCCCGCAGGCCCGCCCAATCCGCGCCGGGCATCGCCACGCAGGACCTGACGGACGCGCGCCTCCAGGTTGCCTCGTGGGGCACCCCGGTGGAGGAGCTCGCCCTACTCGACGCTCCAGCCGCGGGCACGTGGGAGGCAGCTAGGCAGCGTCTGTCCTCCCTGGGCGCCATCGACGAGGCCGGGGCCGCCACCGCTCTGGGCCGCACACTGGCGTCGCTGCCGTTGGACCCGCCCTTGGGCAGGGCCCTCCTGGCGTCGAGCGCGATCCTGGGGACGTCGAAGGCGGCGCGTTTTGTGGCCCTCCTGTCGGAGGACCTGCGCGTTCCGGGGGCTGACCTGGGTGCGCTGGAGCGTCGGCTGGGTCGCGGTGGCGCCAGCGATGCGGGAGTCGGGAAGGCGCAGGCTGCACGGGTGAAGGAGACGCGGGCGCGCTTGGAGCGTCTAGCGCAGCGTCTGCCGGCTTCCGCGTCGGACGAAGCCTTCGCATCGGTTGCGGCTGCACACCGGCAGGCGGGTTCGCGCACCAGCGAGGACGAGCTGGCTCTGACGTGTGCGTTGGCGTATCCGGAGTGGATCGCGCGTCGCCGCCCCGGATCGGCCGCCTACATTTTGGCGGGCGGCGTGGGTGCCGAGCTGCCGCAGGGCTCTCCCCTGGAGGGGCAGGAGTGGCTGGCTGTTGCTTCGATTGACCGGGCGCCGGCCTCGCGCCACGCGCGTATTCTCGCGGCGGTGCCGCTGTCGGAGGAGGACGCCCTGGTGGCCGGCGCGGCACTGCTGGAAACCCGCACGCAGGCCTCCATCGACAAGGGAGTTCTCACAGCCACCCGCACGCGCGCCCTGGGAGCTATCCCCTTGAAGAGCGCCCCGGCCTCGTCCCTGAGCGAGGAAGAGGCGGTCGCGCTGGTGGCCGAGCACCTGGCCGCGCGCGGACTGGGCGATCTGGGCTGGGGGAAGGAGGCCTCGTCCCTGCGCGAGCGCATGCGGGTGCTCCATGAGGTGCTCGGCGATCCGTGGCCGGACGTGTCGGATGAGGCCCTCGCGGGCAGCGCGCCGCAGTGGCTTGCTCCCTGGGCGAAGCGCCTCGCACGGGGTGGGTCCTTGAGCAACGTGTCAATGCTCGACGCGCTGCGCTCGATGCTGCCATGGCCTGACGCTGCACGTCTCGACGAGCTGGCGCCGGAAAAGATGCCGATTCCTGCGGGAGGCACGCGTCCCATCGACTGGAGCGGCCCTCACCCGGTGCTCACGCTGCGGGTCCAGCAGGCCTTCGGGTGGACGGACACGCCCCGACTGGTGGACGGGCGTGTTCCCCTGGTGCTGCATCTGACGGATCCGGCGGGTCGCCCAGCGGCGGTCACCTCAGACCTGACGTCATTTTGGGCGGGGCCGTACCGGGACGTGCGCGCGCAGCTACGCGGGCGCTATCCGAAGCACCCGTGGCCCGAGGACCCGCTAAACGCGGAACCCACGAACCGCGCCAAGCGCCGGGGGTAGCCACTGGCTCCCCCGCGCCAGGCGATCAATCCTCCAGTTTGCCCACGATCCCCCGCCCGTCGGGCAGGTTCTTAGACGGCATCTGGTAGGCGTCGAGGTCCGCCATGGCGGGACGCTCGAGGCCCAGTTCGCGCAGCTGCGCGTAGGTCGACATGCGCACGGGACCCAGCTCGGCGACAGGCTGGCCTTCCTCGGTGAGCGTGACGACTTCACCGGATGAGGCGCGCGCCAAAGCGGCCCCCACATCCTCTTTGAAATCACCAATTTCTAGAGCCCTCATACCCCTAATCTAAGCATGCCGAAGGGGGTTTAAACGAACGGCGCGATCACTATGTGACCCTTCAATCCCTTACACCGACCAAACGAGCGTCATACAGCCAAAACATCGTGAAAATAGACACCTCTGCTGTGACCACCTTGTGGACATTTCTGGTTGATGGAATAGATCCGGTCGTACTGCGTTGAGATAGGTAACCCTGTTCTACCCAAGGAGAAACATGTCCACGAACGAAATCGAGAACGTCGACCTGCTGGTTGTCGGCGGCGGCAAGGCCGGAAAGTCCCTCGCAATGGAGCGCGCGAAGGCGGGCTGGAAGGTCGCCATGGTGGAGCGCCAGTTCGTCGGCGGCACCTGCATTAACGTCGCCTGCATCCCCACGAAGTCGCTGGTCAACTCGGCTCGTCGCCTGAGCGATGCCCGCTCGGACGAGGCGTTCGGCGTCGTCGGCACCGAGGGTGCGCGCGTGGACCTGGCCAAGCTCCGCGCCCACAAGGAGGGCATCGTCGGCGCCATGGTCGGCGCACACGAGAAGATGTTCGCGGCGCCCGGCCTGGACTTCATCCGCGGCGAGGCCCGCTTCACGGGCGAGCGCACGGTGACCATCGCTCTTGAGGACGGCGGCGAGCGCACGATTCGTGGCGAGCGCGTCCTCATCAACCTGGGCTCGCGCCCCGCGCGTCCGGCGATTCCCGGCCTGTGGGAGTCCGGCGCGTGGACGAACGAGGAGATCCTGCGCCTCGAGGAGCTCCCCTCGTCCCTGGCGATCATCGGCGCCAGCTACATCGGCGTGGAGTTTGCGTCGATGATGGCGACGTTCGGCGTGGACGTCACCCTCATCTCCTCGGGTGATCACGTGCTGCCTCGCGAGGACGAGGACGCCGCCCGCGTCGTCGAGGCTGGCCTGGAAGCCGCCGGCGTGCGCATCGTGCCCGGCCGCGCTGAGTCGGCCTCGCGCGAGGGTAACACGACGACCCTGACTCTCTCCGACGGCTCGACGGTGTCCGCCGAGGCGGTCCTGGTGGCCGTGGGCCGCGTTCCCAACACGGACGGCATCGGCCTGGACGAGGCCGGGGTTGAGCTGACCGATCGCGGTTTCGTCGCGGTCGATGAGCACCTGCGCACCTCCGCTGAGGGCGTGTGGGCGGCCGGCGACTGCGCGGGCACCCCCATGTTCACGCACGCGTCCTGGTCTGACTTCCGTATCATCCGCGCACAGCTGACCGGCGCGTCCCTGGACGATCCGACGACCACCACGAAGGGCCGCACGATCCCCTACGCCGTGTTTGCCACCCCCGAGCTGGCCCGCATCGGCCTGTCCGAGGGCGAGGCGCGCGAGGCCGGCCTCGACGTGCGAATCGCCAAGGTTCCCACGGCCGCGATTCCGCGCGCCAAGACGATGCGCTACGTGGGCGAGGGCTTCTGGAAGGCCGTCGTGGATGCGAACACGCACCAGATCCTGGGCGCCACGCTGATCGGCCCGAACGTCTCCGAGGTCATCACGGCCGTGCACGTCGCCATGGCCGGCGGCCTGACCTACGAGCAGCTGCGCTTCCTGCCGATCGCGCACCCGACCATGGGCGAGGGCCTTCAGGTCCTCTTCGACTCCCTGGGCTGAGAGCCCACCGCGCCCCTGGGCACCGTTGGGGGCGCGCCCGGATCCCTCCCGGGACGCGTGAGGGAACAACGGGGCGGGTCCGAACGATACGTTCGGA
>NZ_ALCB01000071.1:0-863 GCF_000282935.1 Actinomyces sp. ICM39 | reverse complement strand
CGCAGCCTGGCCCTCCACACCGGCGGCGCCCTCCACACCGGCGGCGCCTGGTGTACTGATGCGTGGCTGGCGCGTTGCCCTGAAGCCCGGCCAGGCCCTGCCGCCGCCCACTGGCACCGCAGCCAGGCAACGCCGCGGGCTCTCGCTGTGGCCCCGAAGGGGCTGCGTGAAAGAAAGATCGCCCCTGCATAGCACCGGGCGGTCGTTCGGGGTGCCTCTGTGAAAGAAATATCGCCCCAGCACGGTGAAAATGGTCGAAAATCAGCCATTTTGAGTGTGCGTGGGCGAAAAATATTTCAACCGTGGTGCTGGCCCCCCAGGCAGGGGCGAATAATGTTTCATTCGTGGTGCTGGATCCCCGCGCAGGGGCGAATAATGTTTCAACTGGGGTGCTGGATCCCCGCGCAGGGGTGGCTTTTCTTTCTCGCGCTGGGACGGGGCCGCGTGGGAGGGGTGCTAGATCCCCACGCGGGGACGGTTTTTCTTCCAGTTCTCGGCTCGTTGAGGCGTCACTGATGCCCGCCATGCGCCGCGCGGTGCGGGAGAGGCGACGGCGCGAGAAAACTCGTCCTGCTCGGCCTGGTGTGGGCGCGCGGCCCGAGAGGGGGATGATGTGCGAACTTGGTTCGGAATAGCCAGGCCGACGCTTGCCAGGTGATACCGGGGGCTCCGCTGCTCACCTATCCACTGTCTTGGTTGAAACCGGTGACACGTCCGCCAGTGGATACGGCCGTTTTCATGGCCTCTCCGGCGAGCAGTGGTGTTTGGGGTTTCAAATTCCTGATGATCACCGCCTGTAGAGGTGTCACTGGTTTCATATGACCGTTGCTTGTCCTGTGGGTCGGGCTGGTGTTTGTGCCCAC
>NZ_ALCB01000070.1:0-52724 GCF_000282935.1 Actinomyces sp. ICM39 | reverse complement strand
CCACTGGTACCGCGCCGACCGTGGACAGATCGCCCTCGTCGACTATGCCGTGCGCACGGGCACCCCGCTCCTGGGAATTTGCCGCGGCATGCAGATCATCAATACGGCGCTCGGCGGCACGCTCGAGCAGCATATCGAGGGCGCCCACGGCACTCACACGAACAACCGGATCCTGTCCGATCACCGCTTCATCCGCCACAGCGTGCGCGTCGGCGAGGGAACGAACCTCGAGCGCGCACTCGCGCCCGTCCTCACCAACTCCGAGCTGATTATTTCGTCGGCGCACCACCAGCGCGTTGCGCGCCTCGCGCAGGGCCTCCAGGTCAGCGCGCAGGCCCCCGACGGCACGATCGAGGCCGTCGAATCGCTGGACGCCCCCGTCATCGGCGTGCAGTGGCACCCCGAGGATCCCGCCGCCGACATCTCCCAGCTGCACGCGCTCCTCGGCCACCTGGACGCGCGCCGCGCTCCCCGCCTCGAAAGGGCGTCGACTACCCTGGTCGCATGACCATCTCCCCGGGAACGAACTTCGACGACCCCCGATTCCGCGAGGACGAGCGCACGCCCGCCCAGCGCCTGGAAGCCGGCGACTACTACGTCGCGGACGATGAACTTTCGGCACTCACGAAGCGCGCGGTTCGCCTCCTGAGCCTTTACGAGCAGGCCTATCCCACCGACCCGGACATCGCCCGCTACCTGCTTGCCCAGGTTCTCGGGCAGGTGGGGGAGGGCGTCGACATCCGGCCTCCGCTGCGTGTCGACTATGGGTACAACATCTCCATCGGCGACGGTTCCTGGGCCAACTACGGGCTGACCGTGCTCGACGTCGCCCCGGTCGTCATCGGCGCCGACGTCCTCATCGGCCCCAACTGCTCGCTCTACACGGCGATCCACCCGACCGAGCCCGGGCCTCGTCGCGCGAAATGGGAGTCCTCAGCCCCGATCACCATCGAGGATAACGTGTGGCTGGGCGGCTCCGTCGTCGTGTGCCCGGGCGTGACCATCGGTGAAAACTCGATCATCGGAGCAGGTGCCGTCGTCACGCGTGATATCCCCGCCAACTCCATCGCTGTCGGCAACCCCGCCCGCGTCATCAAAGACCTGGACCCGACCACGCCGCGCGCGATTGAAGCGGCGGGTGTCGGAGTCAACGCACACACGGGAGATCACGCATGAGTATCCTGCCGATCTGTATTACCGGCGAGCCTGTCCTGCACCGGGCTGCAGCTCCCGTCGAGTCCTTTGATTCGGAGCTGCACGACCTCGTCGCCGACATGATCGAAACTATGCACGCCGCACCCGGCGTCGGCCTCGCCGCACCTCAGGTGGGCGTCGGCTCCCAGGTGTTCGTGTGGAGGTACGGCGGTGCCGGCTCCTTCGACTCCCACTACCGCGACGTCCTCCAGCTCGATGAGGGACCCGCGCGCGGCTTCAACACGGCCCTGAGCGGCGTCGTCGTCAACCCCACGCTCGACCTCGTGTGGGATACCGAAGGGGCGGGAGCCATCCTGCCACGCGAACCAGACATGGCCAGCGAGTCCGAGGGCTGCCTGTCCGTGCCAGGCTACGGATACCCCCTGCGCCGCGCGCTCGGTGCGGTCCTGCGCGGCTACGACGTGGACGGCAACGCTATCGAGGTCAGCGCCCGCGGGTGGCTCGCGCGCATCTTCCAGCATGAATACGACCATCTGCAGGGCACCCTCTACGTCGACCGCCTCGAGGCGCCCTACGCCGACGAGGCCCAGCAGGTCATCGCCGAACGCGGATGGGGCGCCAGCGGATACACGTGGACCCCGGAGGAGCGGGCCTAAGCCGCTCCCTCCCGGGGTCCCGGTACGTTCGCGTCAGTGGACCAGGAAGCCCAGCGAACGGAAGTAGTTGCGGACCTCCTCGGTGGCCTCGGGCGTGGGGGCCTTCGTGTCCTCCAGCTGGTACTCCAGGCCCAGCGAGTGCCACTTGTCCTTGCCCAGCTGATGGAAGGGCAGGACCTCAATGCGATCGATGACGTCCTTCCAGCGCGACACGATCTCGCCGACCTGGCGCACGTTCTCGGGGTCGTCGGTCAGACCCGGAACCAGCACGAAGCGGATCCAGATGCGGGTGGCGCCACCGCGAGCCGCGATGCGGTCACCGAACTCGATCGTGGGCGCCAGGGAACGGCCCGTCGCCTTCTTGTAGGTCTCCTCGTTGCCGCTCTTGACGTCCAGGAGCACCAGGTCGATGGCGTCGAGCATCTCGTCGTCGCAGTTCGCGCCCAGGAAACCGGAGGTGTCGATGCAGGTGTGCACACCCATCTCCTTGGCGCCCATCAGGATGCGCTTGGCGAACTGCGGCTGCATGAGAACCTCACCGCCGGACAGGGTGATGCCGCCCTGTGTCGTGCGGAAAATGCGGCGGTAACGTGCGATGCGTGAGAGCAGCTCCGTGTCAGACACGGGAGCGCCGTCCTTCATGAGGAAGGTGTCGGGGTTGTGGCAGTACAGGCAGCGCAGCGGGCAGCCGTTGAGGAACACCGTCATGCGCGTGCCGGGGCCGTCAACAGCGGTGACGAGCTCCCAGGAGTGAATGGAACCCAGCGTGCCCTCACGCATGCGGCGCAGGCGCTCGGAGCGCTCCAGGTCCGTGATCTCCTCCAGACCTTCGACGCCGGCGCCGACGGTACGGGATTGGGGGGCTTGGAAGTCCTGCTCGCGGAACGTGGGGAGAGCGAGGGGCTGCGACATGATTCCTTCTTCGCGGTTGAGTGGGCGCGGTGGTCGTGATGGGAACGAGGCCGTGGATCGTCAGCGGTGCGCGCTGATAAGGGCAGACATAGTAGTGGGGCGTCGAGCGTTGCCCGACGCCCCACTCCAATCAGCTATCAGGCCGAGTGGTGGAAGGTGCGGGACAGAACGTCCAGCTGCTGCTCACGGGTGAGCTTGACGAAGTTAACGGCGTAGCCGGAAACGCGAACGGTCAGGTTCGGGTACTTCTCGGGGTGCTCCATAGCGTCCTTCAGCGTGGACTCCTCGAGAACGTTGATGTTCGCGTGGTAGAGGCCTTCCTTGTCGCCGCGCTCTTCGCGGGCGGCCTTCATGTCGGCGAGGCGCTCTTCGTAGGTCTTGGTTGCCATAACATTTCTCCTTTTGTGAGACTCCGGCGGTGCCGGCTTGGGTGGGTCGCAGTGCGGCTCACCCACGAGTGGTGGGTGGCGGGGATCAACACGGGTTGCGCATCGATCCCCGCCAATGGTGGATCAGTAGCCCTTGGTACCGTCGTAGGCGCAGGAATCGTCCGGAACGAAGCCGGCGTCGAGGATGCCGACCAGGTTCTGGATCTGCTCTTCCTTGGAACGGCCGAGGCCCTGCGGGGTGATCGTGTTCGTCAGCGAGATGCCGTCGAGCGCGTCGTTGTAGTCCAGCTTGCCGACCGACAGCATGGAGGCGACCATGCCGTGCGTGTCGATGCCGTTCTCCGGGTTCGCGCCGGGGGCGAAGGGGGTGCCCTTCTGGTGGCCCGACGGGAAGGAGCCGGTGGCCTTGCCGTAGACGACGTTCGAGGTGATCGTCAGGACCGACTGGGTCGGGACCGCGTCGCGGTACATGGGGATCGCGCGGATCTTGTCCATGACGGTGTGGACGACGGTCGCGGCGATGTCGTCAGCGCGGTCATCGTCGTTGCCGTAGGTCGGGAACTCGCCCTCGGTGCGGTAGTCGACGACCAGGCCGGTCTCGTCGCGGATCGGGTAGACCTTCGCGTACTTGATGGCTGCCAGAGAGTCGGCAACGATGGACAAACCGGCGATGCCGCAGCCCATGGTGCGAATGATCTCGGAGTCGTGCAGCGCCATCTCGATGGACTCGTAGGCGTAGCGATCGTGGCAGTAGTGGATGATGTTGAGGGCCTCAACGTAGGTGCCAACGACCCAGTCGAGCATCTCCTCGTAGCGCTTCCACACGTCATCGAAGTCGAGCGGGCCGTCACCCTGGACGGGCTCGTAGCCTTCCATGACCTGCTTGCCGCTCATCTCGTCACGGCCACCGTTGATGGCGTAGAGCAGGGCCTTCGCGGCGTTCACGCGAGCACCGAAGAACTGCATCTGCTTGCCGACCTTCATGGGGGAGACGCAGCAGGCGATGGCGGCGTCGTCGCCCCAGTGGGCGCGAATCTGCGGATCGGACTCGTACTGGATCGACGAGGTGTCGATCGAGATGAGGGCGCAGAACTCCTTGTAGCCACGGGGCAGGTTCTCGTCCCAGAAGATGGTGATGTTCGGCTCGGGGGCCGGGCCGAGGTTGACCAGCGTCTGGAGCAGACGGAACGAGGTCTTGGTGACCAGCGTACGGCCGTCGTCACCGAAGCCGGCGTCCGACCAGGTGGCCCAGTAGGGGTCGCCCGAGAAGATCTGGTCGTAGGCGATGGTGCGCAGGAAGCGGGTGATGCGCAGCTTGATGACGAGGGCGTCGATGATCTCCTGCGCGCCGGACTCATCCAGCGTGCCGTTCTTCAGATCGCGCTCGAAGTAGATGTCGAAGAAGCCGGACAGACGGCCGATCGACATGGCGGCACCGTCCTGGGACTTCACGGAGGCCAGGTAGCCGAAGTAGGTCCACTGCACGGCCTCGCGAGCGTTGGTGGCCGGGCCGGAGATGTCGTAGCCGTAGGACTGCGCCATGTTCTTCAGCTTCTTGAGGGCCTTGATCTGCTCGGAGTGCTCCTCGCGGTAACGCGCCCAGTGCTCGGAGAAGGGCTCGTTCGCGTAGCGATCCTTGTCCTTTTCCTTCTCGGCGATGAGGTGGTCAACACCGTAGAGGGCGACACGGCGGTAGTCGCCGATGATGCGGCCACGGCCATAGGCGTCCGGCAGGCCGGTGATGATGTGGGAGGAACGAGCGGCACGAATACGCGGCGTGTAGATGTCGAAGACCGCGTCGTTGTGGGTCTTGCGGTACTTGGTGAAGATCTTCTTCACCTCGGGGTTGTACTCCATGCCGGCCTCGTGGATGGCCGTCTCGACCATACGCCAGCCACCGTTCGGCATCATCGCGCGCTTGAGGGGGGCGTCGGTCTGCAGGCCGACGATCACGTCGTCGTCCTCGCTAATGTAGCCCGGCTTGAAGGCGTCAATGTCGGCGGGGGTGTCCGTGTCGATGTCGAGGATGCGCACCTTGCGCTCTTCGGAGAGGTACTTCTCTTCGAGAGTGTTCCACACGCGCAGGGTCTTCTCTGTCGGCCCTGCCAGGAACGAGGCGTCGCCCTCGTAGGGGGTGTAGTTCAGCTGGATGAAATCACGCACGTCGATCTCATCGCACCAGTTACCCTTTACGAAACCTTCCCAGGCCTTCTGGTCTGCTGTCGTCATTCTTCCTCTTCTCGGATGTCCGTATCCCGTTGTGGGGACGGTATGTCGGGAGCAAAACTCCCATGTGCGTCGGATTCCAACGCTTAGGCCTATTGTCCTACGGCTTGGGGACTCTCCACAACCCATATCGACCGACAGTCTATGTTGTCCGTCTCAGGATGTGGGCCCAAAGTCTCCGTCGGTCAAATTGTGGGACCAAGGTCCTTAGGAGAGGGGAGGGGCTTTGACCGCCTACACTGGTATCAGTGCCCGTCCCACAAAGGAGAAAAAGTCCTATGTCTGCACCCCGTCCTGTCCTCGGAGTTGGCGTTCTTGGAGCCGGAACCGTCGGTAGCCAGGTCATTCGCATCCTTCAGTCGAGCCGCGAGGATTTCGCCGCTCGCTCGGGCGCTGAAATGGAGGTGCGCCGCGTCCTCGTCCGCAATGTGGATGCCCCGCGTGACGCTCCGATCGACCGCGAGCTGCTGACCACCGAGCCGGCCGAGGCGATCGACAACATGGACCTCGTCGTCGAGCTGATCGGCGGCATCGAGCCCGCGCGCACCCTCGTGCTGCGCGCCCTCAACCGGGGCATCTCGGTCGTCACCGGCAACAAGGCGCTCCTGGCCGCGCACGGCCCCGAGCTGTACGAGGCCGCCGCATCCAACGGAGCCGACCTCTACTACGAGGCCGCCGTCGCAGGCGCCGTCCCCGTCGTGTACGGCCTGCGCGAGTCCCTCGCCGGCGACCGCATCACGACCGTGATGGGCATCGTCAACGGCACGACGAACTTCATCCTGGACGCGATGAGCACCAAGGGGCTGAGCTACGAGGAGGCTCTCAAGCAGGCGCAGGACCTCGGGTTCGCCGAGGCCGACCCCACCGCGGATGTCGAGGGCTTCGACGCCGCCGCCAAGTGCTCCATCCTGGCGTCCCTGGCCTTCCACACGCGCGTCGGCATTGACGACGTCGCCGTCGAGGGCATCTCGAGCATCACCAAGGAAGACATGGAGGAGGCCGCGCGCGTCGGCCACACCATCAAGCTCCTGGCGATCGCCGAGCGCCGCATCGGCGAGGACGGCCGCGAGGGCGTTGCCATGCGCGTCCACCCCGCGCAGGTCCCCTCCGATCATCCTCTCGCCTCCGTCGACGGCGCCTTCAACGCGATCCTCGTCGAGGGCGAGGCTGCGGGTCGCCTCATGTTCTACGGCCAGGGTGCGGGCGGCGCTCCCACGGCCTCGGCGGTCCTGTCCGACCTCGTCGCCGCGGCGCACCACCGCGCCTTCGGCGGGCACGCCCCGCGCGAGTCGGTCTACGCCCACCTGCCGATCCTCGATCCCGGCTCGACGCACACCCGCTACCAGATCCGCCTCCAGGTCGAGGACCGCCTCGGCGTCCTGTCAGACGTTGCCGGAATCTTCGCCCGCCACGGCGTCTCCATCCAGTCCGTACACCAGCGCAACGACGAGGTGCCCGGCGCCTGCGTCATCGTCGTGACTAGCCACCGCGCCCGCGAGGCCGACCTGCGCGCCGTCGCCCGTGCGCTGTCCGTCTCCGACGCGGTGCGCGAGGTGACCTCCACGATCCGTGTTGAGGGTGAGTGACGTGCGCCTGCGTGATGACTTCGTCGCGGTGAAGGTTCCCGCGACCAGCGCGAACCTCGGCCCCGGATTCGACTCCATGGGCCTGGCCCTCGACCTGTGGGACGAGGTGTCGGTCCACGCGACGACGGGGGCCACCTCGGTCGTCGTCGAGGGAGAGGGAGCTGGGAACGTCGAGCAGGGCGAGGATAACCTCGTCGTGCGCGCCCTGCGCCTCGCGCTCGACCGCGCCGGCGCGCCCCAGGTGGGCGTGCGCATGCACTGCACGAATCGCATTCCCCATTCTCGAGGTCTGGGTTCCTCTGCGAGCGCCATCGTCGCCGGCGTGACGCTGGCGCGGGCCCTCATCGGTGACGCCGACGTGCTCGGCCGCCAGGAGATCCTCGAGATCGGCTCGCAGATGGAGGGCCACCCCGACAACGTGGCTCCCGCCGTCTTCGGCGGTGCGACCATCTCCTGGATGAACGAGGAGACCTCCGAGGTGGGCAGCGTACGCCTGACCCCGCCCGAGGGCATTCACCCGGTCGCCTTCATCCCGGACTTCAAGCTGCGGACCGCCGCCGCTCGTGCCGCGCTGCCCGCAACCGTGCCCCACGGCGACGCGAGCTTCAACGTCGCCCGCGGCGCCCTGCTCGCCGCCGTGCTCTCGGGCAATGCGCAGGCGAGCGGGGGAGCGGACCTGCACGCGCTCCTCATGGAGGCCACGCGCGACCGCCTGCACCAGGAGCAGCGTCGCGCCGCCATGGAACCCTCTCTTGCCCTCGTCGACTGGCTGCGCGGCGCTGGCTTTGCCGCCGTCGTCTCCGGTGCGGGCCCGACGGTTCTCTCCCTGGAGTCCGTCGGCGCCGACATCCGCCGGGATGCCGCGGCTGCCGGGTGGCGAGTCGTCCCGATGGGCGTGGCTCCCCAGGGCGTGCAGATCACCCGCGGAAGCCTCTCGAAGGTGGAATTCTGAGCATTTACGCGCTGTGAGTTTCTGCGCAAGCACCGCCAGCCGTGCCGTCTGATCGACAGCGGGCTGGCGGTCTTGCTATATTTTTTTCAGGTCGAGACGAATGTTCGACTTCGGCCTTCGCGATGCGCCTCTTTTGCGCATCTTCCTGATCAAGCTTTTTCGTGTGCTTGAGCAATCACCTCGCCCGCTGTGGGCGCATTCCAGTAAGGATCACTTCGTGAGCAACGAAACCTCCGCCGAGACGACCACGTCGCTGTCGGCGATGAAGCTGCCTGAGCTGAAGGCTCTGGCCGCCTCCCGCGGCCTCAAGGGCATCTCCCAGCTTCGTAAGTCCCAGCTGATCGAGCTGCTGAGCAACGGAGCCGGCGCCTCGACCCCGCAGGAAAAGGGTCCCCGCGAGGACGCCCCTGCCTCGTCCAAGAAGAAGGCTGTCAAGGCCGAGAAGCCGGCAGCCGACAAGTCGGCTGAGCAGGCTCCCGCCGCCGACGCGCCCGCCGAGGCTCCGCGACGTTCTCGCCGCCGCCGCGCGGTGAGCCAGGGCGCCGTCGAGCCCGCGCACGTCACCCTCGACCTGCCCCTGCCGGCAGCTGAGCGCACCGAGCCCACCCCGGAGCCCGACACGACCGTCGTCGAAACCGTCCTGAACATCGAGCTGCCTGACGGCGATGACACCGAGGCACGTCGCCCCCGCCGTGAGCGCGGCCGCCGTGGTCGTCGCGACCGCGAGAACCGTGAGAACCGCGGCGAAAGCCGTGAGAACCGCGAGAATCGCGAGAACCGCGGCGAGGGTCGTGAGAACCGCGAGGCCCGCCCCGCGCGCGGCGGCGAGGACAACCTCGCGCCGATCGCCGGCATCCTCGACATCCAGGAGAACCACGCCTTCGTGCGTACCTCCGGCTACCTGCCCGGCCCGAACGACGTCTACGTGACGCTCGGCAACGTGCGCCGCTGGGGCCTGCGCGCCGGTGACGCGGTCGCCGGTGCCGTGCGCCTGCCCCGCGAGGGCGAGCGTCAGCGCCAGAAGTACAACGCCCTCGTGCGCGTTGACTCCGTCAACGGCATGACCATCGAGCAGGCGCAGGCACGCCGCGAGTTCGGCAAGCTGACCCCGGTCTACCCCTCCGAGCAGCTGCGCATGGAGACCTCTCCCAAGGCCTACACGCCGCGTGTCATCGACCTGGTCGCCCCCGTCGGCAAGGGCCAGCGTGGCCTCATCGTCTCCCCGCCCAAGGCCGGTAAGACCATGGTCATCCAGCAGATGGCCAAGGCCATTGAACTGAACAACCCCGAGGTGCACCTCATGGTCGTCCTCGTGGACGAGCGCCCCGAAGAGGTCACCGACATGCGCTCGATCGTCAAGGGTGAGGTCATCGCCTCCACCTTCGACCGTCCCGCATCGGATCACACGACCGTCGCCGAGCTTGCGATTGAGCGCGCCAAGCGCCTGGTCGAGCTGGGCCAGGATGTCGTCGTCCTGCTTGACTCGCTTACGCGTCTGTCGCGCGCCTACAACCTGGCCGCGCCCGCCTCGGGCCGTATCCTCTCCGGTGGCGTGGACGCGTCCGCACTGTACCCGCCCAAGAAGTTCTTCGGCGCTGCCCGCAACATCTCCGAGGGCGGCTCGCTGACGATCATCGCCTCCGCGCTGGTGGAGACGGGCTCGAAGATGGACGAGGTCATCTTCGAGGAGTTCAAGGGCACCGGCAACATGGAGCTGCGTCTGTCGCGTCAGCTCGCCGAGCGCCGCATCTTCCCCGCGATCGACCTCAACGCGTCGGGCACCCGTCGCGAGGAGCTGCTCTTCAAGCCCGAGGAGCTGCGCATCATGTGGAGGCTCCGTCGCGTCCTGGGCACCCTTGATCAGCAGCAGGGCCTCGAGCTGGTCCTCGACAAGCTCAAGGAAACCCAGTCCAACGCTGAGTTCCTCATGCTCATCCAGAAGACGACGCCCTCCGAGTGATCGGCGGGTGAGAGCGGGGCGAGTGGCGAGAGCCGCTCGCCCCGCTCTCTTTTCGGTCCGCGCCTGAATACCGGACAACTGATCACGGCCTATGTCAGACTTGGGGCATGGTGAACGCGACACCGAATGTGTTCAATGCGCAGGCGACACGGGAGTCCTCGCGCCGGTCCTGGAGTGCTGTGCGCGGATGTGCGCGCCTCGTTCTTGGTCTCCTTCTCGTACTGCCGGCCCCCCTTCAGCTGGCGATCGCCATCTATGACCATGCCCATCAGGGGATGGGAGAATCGGTGGGCTGGCCGAATTGGACCGGCTGGGTCATGGCGCTGTGCGGAAGCGGCGTGCTGTGGCGCGGCGCCGGTATTCGGCGCTCGGGACGTCAGAAAATGACGATGATCGCTGAGAAATGGGCTGCCTTGGAGAGCCAGCGGATAGAGGTTGAGCGCGTGTTTTCCACGCTCGTCGGTGCCGGGCACTACGAGATTGGACTGACGGCACGCCATGAGTGTGCCCGAGCCGAACGCGACAGGGTTGGTGCACGGATCGCCGAGCATAGGTCACCGGGTTTCTTCGCGTCGCTGAGCGAGGCGTCGGGAGGCGCGGAGGAAGAGATCCTTGCGCGGATGGAACGCCTGGCAGACGCGGATGCAGCGATCATGGCTGCGCGTGACTTTTTCGCGCTCGCGCCCGGCTGGCGCGACGTGTGGAAGACCGAGGTCGGCCCGATCATCGAAGACCTGGACATACTCGACGACGTCGCAGACACCCTCGAAAATGTCAACACGGAGCCGGGTATTCTGGCGGAGATTGAGGCGTTCAGGGAGCAGGTGGGAGACCGCAAGGATGCGGTGAACGACCTCGGGACACGCCTTGAGGGCGGGCAGATCGCTCCCGATCAGGCCCTCGAAGAACTCGATCGGATGACCAACGAGGCGCGAGCGCGCACCGCCGAGCTCATCGAAGCGACTCTCGCCACCGACGCCTCGTCGCGCGGACGGCAACGCTACATGCGATGGAGGAGCGCGGGCATCAGGCTCACCGCGGCTCACGCGGAGTACGACGCAGCCTATTGGAGCCAGCACGCGGACACTGACATCGAGTACAACCCGGCGGCCACGATTCGACTGACCGCCAACTCGGCAGGCGTTGACCTGGAAGGACTGCCGGCTCCTGCGACCGGTGTCCTGACGGCTGGTGGCTCGTCCGTCTATCTGCTGCCCATGTATCTCGACCGATACGTGAGCGGCGATGTGGACGCGCCAGGCGACGGTTCGTCGTCCGCCTGAGAGAGACGAGAGCCGCTCATCCCGTTTTCTTGTCTCGAAAACGACTGCGCCGCCAAGCATTTCCCTGACCGTCGTGTCAGAGTGAATGTATGACGTCTTCTACGAGCGATGCAACGAACACCGGTCCTGAGGGGCGCGCCTCCCGGATCATGAGCCTCAGCGCGCGCGGTTTTCTGCGCGTCGTGGTGGGGGTGCTCCTGCTCCTGGTGACGCCTGCGTGGTTCGCAGTGTCGTACTACGAATACAGTAAGCCGACGGCGCAGGCGTCCAACCTGATCGCGCCCGTCGTGGAAATTCACGACGAGACCCATAGCTTTCAGAGCATCGACGGTCGCCCCCTGAGCGTCGTCCTCGAGGGGATCGGCTTCCTGCGGCCCACCCACCTTGTCATCCTGTCCACCGACAACTTGACCGATGACAACTTGGACGAGGCAACACTCAAGTACGCACGCGCGAAGCACCCGGAGTGGATTGCGCGCAATGGCTACAAATGGGCCGACGGCTATTTCATTCTCGCGGTGTCTCCCACGCACCGACAGGTCGGCACCTACTTCGGTGAGGACGTTGCCCCGGTCCTGTCGATCCAGGACAGTATTCAGAATGCGGCGAAGGACGATTTCCGCAACGGGCGTTGGAGCCAGGGTGTGGTTGCTGCGGTCACTGAGGCGGCAGCTCTCATGCCCAATGCGGAGGGCATGAGCCTTGAGAATCACGTGCAGTGGCCCGGATGGAAGGGATGGGTCGCTACCCTCGGCGGAATCGTGATTCTCGCGCGCGGGCAGAGCCTGCGGCGCAAGGCTCAGCGAAACGCGCAGAAGCTCGCTGATGAATGGGCCGCTCTGGAAAGTCGCCGCGGTGACGTCGAGCGCGCATTTGTGGCGCTGCTCGATGCTGGTCACTACACGACGGGGTTGTCCGCGCGCTACGAGTGTGCGCGAGCCGAATACGAGCGGGTGCGGGCCCGAATCGCCGAGGCGCAAACGACGAGCACTCTCGGAATGCTGAGCGCGCGAGCTTCGGATGAGACGGATCTGATTCTTGAGGACCTGCGTGCGTTGGCGGACGCAGACCACGCAATCTTGGCTGCGGGCGACTTTTTCGCGTTGGCGCCCGGCTGGCGCACCGTATGGGACAACGAAGTTGGCCCGGTCTTCGAAGATCTGCTGGCTGTCGACAACGTCGGGGTCAAGGTGCGCGACCACGTGAAGAGCCCGAAGGTGCACGGGGCGACCAAGTCGCTGTTCCAGTGGACGAATGAGCAACGTGCGCTGCTGCTCGGCCTCGGCACCCGTCTCGAGCGCGCCGAGGTCACCCCGGTTCAGGCTCTCGAAGAACTCGACCGAATCGCGAATGAGAGCCGCACGCGCCTGGCGGATGTGGTGACGAGCGCGCTAGCGCTCGACACCTCAACGGAGGGGAGGCAGCGGTATGCCAGGTGGCAGAGCCCCCCAGCCGAACTCGTGAATGCAGCCGAGATGTTCTACAACGGCTCCTACCTCAGCGAGGGTGCTACGCACGAGTACAACCCCGCGTCGACGATTCGACTGACCGCGAACTCCGCCGGTGTTAACCTCGCGGCATACCGGGCCAACACGTCGAGTCGTTTCAAAGACTACGACAGCTACATCTACGTGAGGCCCCTGTACCTCGACGAATACGTGATCTCTAGCGGCAGTTCCTCGTCGAGTACGTCGAGCGCGAACTACGGTTCCTCTTCGGGTGGCTTCTCGGGCTCCGGTTCCTCCTCGTCCTTCTGAGTCCCATCGGGATACCGGGCAGCTGAGTGCTATCCGTGTCAGAGTGGAGCCATGACATCGATAGCGCCAGGCGCGCTCACTCAGGCTCCAGAACGCCCCAAGACATTGTGGCGCAGTCTGCGCGGCTTCCTGCGGATCGTGGCGGGTCTGCTCCTGTTCCTCGCGACCCCCGCGTGGTTTGCTATGGCGTCCGCCATTGAACTCCCGCAGAGCCTCGTGTGGCCCCCCTGGTACGCGTGGGCAACCTCGATCGCGGGGATTGTCGTGTGGGTGCGGGGATGGATGTTGCGCCGTCTCGCCCGCGAGAACATACGGCGGGCAGCCGAGGAGTGGGATGGTCTGGAGAAGCGTCACCTGGAGGTGGAGCGTGCCTTTCTTCCACTCCTCGGGGCCGGGCGCTACGACCGAGGTCTGACTGCGCGCCTCGAGGCCGCTCGGGCCGAGCGCGACAATCTGCACGCTTGTATCGCTGCGGAGGCTTCGATTCCGTTCCTCGCTTCGCTGAGCGCCGCAACGGCTCGGGAAACGGAGATGATCGTCGAGGATTTCCACGCCCTGATGGACGCGCACGTCGCGATGATGGCCGCGCGCGATCTCTTCGCGCTCGCTCCCGCCTGGCGCGCGGTGTGGGAGAACGAGCTGGGTCCGGTGTACGAGGACCTGACCGTCGTTGAGACCATCACGCAAACTGTCCCGAGGCGCAGCAAGGAGCCGATGGTTCTCAGCATGGCGGCATCCCTCATACTGTGGCTCGATGAGCAGCGCCTGGCCGTCAACGACCTGGGGGCGAGCGTCGAGCGCGCACAGATGGATCCCGCCGAGGCACTCACGCACCTCGATCGGATCGCCGACGAGGTCAGGGTGCGCCTCGTACGCCTCGTCGAGGCGGCTCTCGGTGCCGACACGTCCATGATTGGGCAGAGGCGTTACAAGCGCTGGAGGACGGGCGCGGGGGAGAAGCTGCGCAGGAACGAGACGCAATACCTCGGCGCATATCGGATCGCCGGCGCGACGTACACCTACAACCCCGCCCAGGCGATACGGCTGACCGCAAACAGCGCGGGTATCAACCTCAAGGGGAGTGCGGCCCATTCCACCGCGCGCTTCACGGCGTTTGGCACGGAGCTCTACGTGCCCCCGGCGTATCTCCACCGCTATCTCGTGTGGGACGGAACCTCGAGGTACGGCCCCTCGCGGGCGACCTACCTCACGTCGGCCGCGAACGTCGGTCCGCGCGGGCGCACACGCTGAGGGTCGCGCCCCGCGCACGCCTCTACCCCGTGGAGTCGCGGGCGCGGGGCCATCGTCGTGTCCGCCCATAGCCGATGTCACGCCTGCGGGGGCCTTCCCTCGTTGAAGGGGGTGGGGGCGTGTGCGATAATGTCGTGTCGGCTTACCGGTTCACCGGCATGCCCCAGGCGCTTGTTGGCGCGCTGGAAGGTGAGTCCCCGCCAGATGCGGGGGACGCTGCATGTCCGGACCCGGGGCACCAAACGATCCAGGAGAAACTCCATGAAGCAGGGTATTCACCCCGAATACGTGGACACCGTCGTGACCTGCACGTGCGGCAACTCGTTCCACACCCGTTCCACCATCACCTCCGGTGAGATGCGCGTGGACGTGTGCTCGGCCTGCCACCCGTTCTACACGGGCAAGCAGAAGATCCTCGACACCGGCGGCCGCGTCGCCAAGTTCGAGGCTCGCTACGGCAAGCGCGTGCGCCCCTCCAAGTGAGGGTGAGCGGCTAGCTCAACGGCGGTGTCGTTGGCCTCACGGCCGACGGCGCCGCCGCTTTGTCAACTGTATGGAACGAAGGAAGTGGTGAATCGTGGCCGCGACGGATGAACTCGGTGCCCTGGGCCCCCTGCTGCAGGAATACGAGCAGGTTGAGGCGCAGATGGCGGATCCCCAAACGCTGGCGGACCCGCAGCTGATGCGCCGAGTCGGCCGACGCTACGCCGAGCTTGGCCGCGTGAAGGCTGCTGCCGATAGGCTTTCCTCCGCCTCGGGAGACCTCGAGGCCGCCCGAGAGCTGGCCGCCGAAGATCGTTCCTTCGCCGACGAGATTCCCGCCCTCGAGGAAGAGGAAACGGCTGCCCACGAGGCGCTCGTGAAGATTCTGGCTCCCCGCGACCCCGAGGATGCGATGGACGTCATCCTTGAGATCAAGGCGGGTGAAGGCGGCGAAGAATCCGCGCTGTTCGCCTCCGATCTGGCCCGCATGTACGCCCGCTACGCGGAAGCGCACGGCTGGAGCGTCACCGAGATGAGCGCGACCCACACGGAGCTCGGCGGTTTCAAGGACATCACGCTCGCGATCCGCGCGAAGGGCACGCCCGCACCCGACGAGGGCGTGTGGGCACACCTGAAGTACGAGGGCGGGGTGCACCGCGTGCAGCGCGTGCCCGTCACCGAGTCGCAGGGCCGCATCCACACGAGCGCCGCAGGTGTTTTCGTCATGCCGGAGATCGAGGACGACGAGGAGATCGTCATCGACCCGAACGATCTGCGCATCGACGTCTACCGGTCCAGCGGCCCCGGCGGCCAGTCGGTCAACACGACCGACTCCGCCGTGCGCATCACGCACATCCCCTCGGGCATCGTCGTCTCGATGCAGAATGAGAAGTCGCAGCTGCAGAACAAGGAGGCCGCGCTGCGCGTGCTGGCCTCGCGACTGGCCGCCGAGGCGAGGGCGAAGAAGGAAGCCGAGGCCTCGGCCCAGCGTTTGTCCCAGGTGCGCACCGTGGATCGCTCGGAGCGCATCCGCACCTATAACTTCCCAGAGAACCGCATCGCGGATCACCGCACGGGCTTCAAGGCTCACAACCTGGACGCGGTCCTGTCCGGCGCGCTCGATGCCGTCATCGCTTCGCTGCAGGAAGCTGATGAGGCTGAGCGCCTGGCTGCCGCCGCTCAGTCATGATTGGAGGAGACATGGGGACGTGGTCCATCACGGACGCGCGTGCGTGGGCACGCGAACGCCTGACGAAGGCCGGCATCGACTCGGTCGATGCGGACGTGCGTGAGCTGCTCGAGTGGGCATGTGACGCCTCGTCCCAGTGGGAACTGCCGGCGGAGCTGAACGAGGACCAGGCCGAGAAACTGCGCTCGGCGGTGGGGGAGAGGGCCCTGCGTATTCCCCTTCAGCACGTCACGAGTCGCATGTTCTTCCGTGGCTTGACCCTGGCCGCTCGCCCCGGTGTGTTCGTCGTGCGCCCGGAGACCGAGGTTCTTGCCGGCCTCGCGATTGACGAGGCCATGTCGGTCGTCTCCCGCCGCGGTGAGGCTCGAGTCGTCGACCTGTGCGCCGGCTCCGGCGCGATCGGGCTGGCGGTGGCCATCGAGACCACCCGCACCGAGGTATGGGCAGTTGAGAAGGAAGCCGAGCCCTTCGCCCTGGCCTGTCAGAACCGTGACGCCGTGGGTGTTCCCTGCCTTCATTTGGAGCGAGGCGACGCGACGGATCCAGCCACGCTCGCGCACCTGGACGGGATGGTCGACGTCGTCGTCACCAACCCGCCCTACGTTCCCGCCGATGAGATGCCCACGCAGCCCGAGGCCAGTGCCGACCCCCACGTCGCCCTGTACGGGGGAAGCCCGGACGGGACCGAGATCCCCGCGCGCGTCGCGCGACGCGCCCTCACCCTCCTGCGCCCCGGTGGCGTCCTACTGATGGAACACTCGCCCACGCAGGAAGAGGCCATGGCGGCGCTCGCCGCCGAGCTGGGGATGACGGATATTACGACGCTGCCCGACCTGGCTGGCAGGCGTCGTTTCCTGAGCGCCCGCGCGCCCGAATCGACGAAGCCCACCGCATCCGTGACACAATGAACACGATGAGTACTGAGACGATCCTGAGCGCCGTTCCTTCCCTGAGTGAGGCTGACCAAGCGCGCGCCCAGCGGGAGCTGCGCGACGGCCATCTCCTGGTCGTCCCCACGGACACCGTCTACGGCATTGGCGCGGACGCTGCCAACCCCGAGGCCGTCGCTGCGGTCCTGGCTGCCAAGGGCCGCGGACGGCAGATGCCGCCGCCCGTGCTCGTCGCGTCCGTCGACGCGATCGACTCGCTGTGCGTCGATGTGCCCGAGGCCGCCCGCGCCCTTGCGCGTGCCTTCTGGCCCGGCGGACTCACCCTCATCCTGCGCGCCCGCCCCGACCTCGGGTGGGACCTGGGTGAAACCGGCGGCACCATCGGGGTGCGCATGCCGAACCAGTCGGCCCTCCTGCGCCTCCTGCATGACTTCGGACCAATGGCCGTCACCTCCGCGAACCTGACCGGTCAGCCTCCCGCGACCTCGGTCGAGCAGGCCGTCGGATACTTCGGAACACGCGTGTCCGCCTACCTCGACGGTGGCCCCACACAAGGTTCCACGGCCTCGTCAATCGTTGACTTCGCGCACGATGCGCCCCGGGCTCTCCGCCTCGGGACCATCTCCCTGGATGACCTCAGCGCCGCCGCTGGCGTGCCCATCGCCCCCGTCGAAGGGGCTGCTTCGTGAAGGTCTACCTGCTGCTGGGTGCCATTGCGATGGCCCTGACGATCCTGCTGACCCCGGCTGTGCGCTGGGCGTGCTTGCGGTTCAACATCTTGCCGCCCGTGCGTGGGCGTGACATCCAGAAGACACCGATTCCGCGCCTCGGCGGCGTCGCGATGACGATCGCACTGATCATCACGATGCTGCTTGCCTCGCGGATCCCCTACATGGCGCCACTTTTTACCACCACGGTCCCGTGGGCCGTCATGGCCGGTGCCGGTGCCATGTGCATCCTCGGCATCATCGATGACATCATCGAGTTGGACTGGATGGCCAAGCTCGGCGGTCAGGTGCTGATCGCGGGTGGTATGGCTTTCGGCGGGGTGCAGCTGGCCTCGTTCCCGATTTTCGGCCTGACGCTCGGATCCTCCCGACTGTGGCTCTTCGTCTCCGTCTTTTTTATTGTCGGCATCATGAACGCCGTCAACTTCATCGACGGGCTCGACGGCTTGGCCTCCGGCATGATCGCGATCGGTGCGGGGTCCTTCTTCGTCTATTCCTACATCGTCACCCGGCTCATGGGCGCGGCCTCCTACGCGACGACCGCTAGCCTCATCGTGATCGCGCTGCTCGGAGTGTGCGCAGGCTTCCTCTGGTTCAACTTCCACCCCTCCTCGATCATGATGGGCGGGGGAGCGGAGACCATGGGCCTCGTCCTGGCTGCCGCCGGCATCATCGTCACCGGCAAGATCGATCCCTCGCTGCTCGGACGCCAGCAGATGATCGTGTCCGCGCTGCCGCTCATCCTGCCGCTGTCGGTCATCTTTATGCCCGTCCTCGACTTGGTCGTCACCTCGATTCGCCGCATGAGCCGAGGCAAGAGCCCCTTCGTTGCCGACCGCTCCCACTTCCACGACCGTCTCCTCGTTGCCGGGCACTCTCACCGCGGGGTCGTTGCGATCCTGTGGATGTGGACCGCCATCGTCTGCGTCCCCGCAGTCGGGCTCCTCGTGTTCGAGTGGTGGAGCGTCGCGCTCGTCGCCATCATTGCGGCAGCAATCGGTGTGGCTGTCACCACCCGTGAATTCCCCAAGGAAGACCCCGCCCACGAAGAGGTTTCCGCATGAGCTACCTGCTCGCTGTTGTCATGGTCGTCATCATCTGCGGCGCGCAGTGGTTCTTCACCTCGCGCGCTCTGCGCTCGCCCTCCCACTTCATCGGATGGGTGACCGGCGGATACGCGGCGAAGATCGCTCTGCTGGCCATCGGACTGTATGTTCCGCGCGCCCTGGGCATGGACGTCCGGGTGGCCGCAATCGCCACGATCATCGCGATTATCGTGTCCTCGACGGTCGAGATGATGGTCATGATGCGCAAGCGCACGATGAACGTGGACGCGCCGAGCGACACTCAGTAACCCTTGCGCGCGCTAGGCGGCCCCTTCTCTGTATAGAATGGTTGAGTTGCCCCGGCAGCAGACACAAACCAATGGAGTTGAGATGAAGGAGGCACATTCAGTGTCCGATCACGCGCCTGCTCGCCGCACCGCGTCCAAGCCGCGTTGGTATTGGGTGAGCCTCGCGATCCTTCTCATCGTCATCGCACTCACCGCCTACCCTGCGTTCACGCAGCACCCCCACCAGCCGGCCCTCGAGGACTTTTTCCCGACCGTGATTTTCGGTGAGGGAACGTTCTTCGAGTTCAACCGACTGACTCTCGCCCGCGTGATCATGGGCGTACTCGTCTCGCTCATCCTCGTCGCAGTCGCGCGCAAGCCTCAGCTGGTGCCGACCCGCGGACAGATGGTCATCGAGGGGCTCGCCGGTTACATTCGCGACAATGTTGCTCTCGACATGCTTGGCCCCAAGACCGGTCGCAAGTTCTCCGGCTTCATTGGCTTCCTGTTCTTTGGCGTCCTGTCGATGAACATTGCGGGCATCATCCCCGGCATCAACATCGCGGCCTCGTCGGTCGTCGCCGTCCCGATGGTCTTCGCGCTCATTACGTACGTGACCTTCATCGGTGCGGGTATCTCCAAGCAGGGCGTCGGCGGTTTCTTTTCCTCGCAGCTTTTCCCGCCGGGACTGCCCGTCCCCATGTACCTGCTGATTACGCCCATCGAGTTCCTCTCGAACTTTATCGTTCGCCCCGTCACGCTGACCCTGCGTCTTCTGTGCAACATGATCTCGGGCCACCTCCTGCTGGGTATGACCTACTTTGGAACGGCGATTCTGCTCCACGAGCTCTCCGTCCTGTCTGCCGCGTCCGCGCTGACCGGTGCCGCCATGTTTGTCATGACGGGCTTCGAGGTCTTCGTTGCCTTCCTGCAGGCGTACATTTTCACGATCCTGTCGACCGTGTACATCAAGCTTTCCGTCGAACATCACTGACCCCCAACGCCACCCGGCGTTACTAACAGAAGGAAACCACTATGGGAACCGCAGCATTCGCCTACATCGGCTACGGCCTCGCCACCCTGGGCCCCGGCCTCGGCATCGGCCTCATGGTCGGCAAGACCCAGGAAGCGACCGCCCGTCAGCCCGAGGTTGCCGGCCGTCTCTTCACCAACATGATCATCGGCGCCGGCATGGTCGAGGCCCTCGGCCTCATCGGCTTCGTTCTGCCGCTCATCGTTAAGTGATCGCCATGCACCAGATTGTCGCCGCGTCGGACCAGGAGGTCGGCGGCCTCGCCGTCATCCTGCCGCCGCTGTACGAGATTTTCTGGTCGGCTCTCGTTCTGCTTATCGTCCTGCTCCTCGTCGGACGCTACGCGCTGCCTCGCATCTACAAGACGATGGACGAGCGCGCTGCGAAGATCGAGGAGGGCCTCGGCGCCGCCGAGCAAGCGAAGGCCGATCAGGCTGCCGCTGCGCTCAAGCGCGAGGAGATCATTCGCGAGGCTCACGCTGAAGCGCACACCATCCGTGAGCGCGCCAACGACGAAGCGAAGGCCATCGTGGCCGCCGCGCGTCACGAGGCAACCAGCGAGGCCAACCGTATTCTCGAGGCCTCCGAGCGTCAGATCCTCGCCGAGAAGCAGGCTGCGCAGATCTCCCTGCGTTCCGAGGTGGGTCTGCTCGCCTCCGAGCTGGCAGAGAAGATCATCGGTGAGCACCTCACCGACACGGCCCTGACTTCTCGCGTGGTCGATCGCTTCCTTGACGAGCTCGAGGCCGACAGCGCCCGGGTCGAGGAGAAGCGATGACACAGATGCGCACGATCGAGTCCGTCCCCTTCGCGAAGGAGCTGGCGGCGGCCCTGGCCACACCCGGCACCGACCCAATGCGGGTTGCCGAGGATTTTTTCGGCCTGGCCGACCTGTTCAAGGAGAACACTCGTCTCGCGCGTGCAGCGACCGACCCGGCGCGGTCGGTCGCAGATAAGCGGGGGCTCGCCTCCAGCGCGTTCGCTTCGCACGTGACGGCTGCGACGCTGTCCGTCGTGAATGCGGTCGTCGCCGACCACTGGCGTCATCCGGCGGATGTGGCGGACACGCTCGAGGTGCTTGGCATTCTCGGCGTGCTCAATGCTGCGGGTGCTCACAACGCCCTCGATCAGGTCCGCGAGGAGCTGTTCCAGGTCCGCTACTTCCTGGCACACAACCGCGAGGTGCGCGTGCGCCTGTCGGATACGTCCAAGGGCAACTCTCACGAGCGCGGGGATATCGCAACCAAGCTCTTTGGCGAGCGCATCAGCGTCTGGACAATGCGCCTCGTGCGCCGTGCTGTTGGCCGATCGAACCACGGTCGTCTGCTGCACAACCTGCGTCGCTACGCTCAGTGGGCCGCAACCATGCAGGACCGCCTCTTCGTGACGGTCGCCACGGCCTCGCCGATGAGCGACGCGCAGGTCGAGCGCCTGCGCACGATCCTGACGAAGCGCTACGGCACGCCCGTTGACCTGGCGATCTCGGTCGATCCTGAGCTCATTGGCGGCTTCCGTCTGCGCGCGGGCATGACCGCGATCGACGCCTCGTTGGCCAGCCGCATCAGTGCAGCGCGCGACGCGATCGCCAGCTAGCACTTCTCGTACACACATTAATTTTCTTTTACCTAGTTAGGAATCCTCATGGCTGACCTCAGCATCTCCCCGGAGGAAATCCGCGGAGCACTGGACTCCTTTATGGAGTCCTACCGTCCGGCGGACGTGGCCACCGAAGAGGTGGGTCACGTCATCGAAACGGCCGATGGTATCGCGCACGTCGAGGGCCTGCCCGGCACCATGGCGAACGAGCTGCTGCGTTTCGAGGACGGGACGCTGGGCCTGGCCATGAACCTCGACCAGCGCGAGATCGGCGCCGTCGTCCTCGGTGACTTCGGCGGCATCGAAGAGGGCCAGGTTGTGCACCGCACGGGCGAGGTTCTCTCGGTTCCCGTCGGTGACGGCTACCTGGGCCGCACGGTTGACCCGCTCGGCCGCCCGATTGACGGTCTCGGCGAGATCACGGACCTGGACGGGCGCCGCGCGCTCGAACTGCAGGCCCCCGGCGTTATGGCGCGTAAGAGCGTCCACGAGCCCCTCGCCACCGGCCTGAAGGCCATCGACTCGATGATCCCGGTTGGCCGCGGCCAGCGTCAGCTCATCATCGGCGACCGTAAGACCGGTAAGACCGCGATCGCCCTTGACACGATCCTCAACCAGCGCGAGAACTGGAAGAGCGGCGACCCGAACAAGCAGGTGCGTTGCATCTACGTGGCGATCGGCCAGAAGGGCTCGACCATCGCATCCGTGCGCTCCACGCTCGAGGATGCTGGCGCTATGGAGTACACGACCATCGTGGCCTCCCCGGCCTCGGACCCCGCCGGCTACAAGTACATGGCCCCCTACACGGGTTCCGCCATTGGCCAGCACTGGATGTACCAGGGCAAGCACGTCCTCATCGTCTTCGACGACCTGTCCAAGCAGGCCGAGGCCTACCGTGCGGTGTCGCTACTGCTGCGTCGCCCGCCGGGCCGCGAAGCCTACCCCGGCGACGTCTTCTACTTGCACTCCCGCCTGCTGGAGCGTTGCGCGAAGCTCTCGGACGCCCTGGGTGGCGGTTCGATGACCGGCCTGCCGATCATCGAAACCAAGGCGAACGACGTGTCGGCCTACATCCCGACCAACGTCATTTCGATCACCGACGGCCAGATCTTCCTGCAGTCCGACCTGTTCAACTCGAATCAGCGTCCTGCCGTCGACGTGGGTATCTCCGTGTCCCGTGTTGGTGGCGCGGCCCAGCCCAAGGCCATGAAGAAGGTCGCTGGTACGCTCAAGCTGACGCTCGCGCAGTACCGCTCGATGGCCGCCTTCGCCATGTTCGCTTCCGACCTGGATGCGGCGACTCGTCGTCAGCTGACCCGCGGTGAGCGCCTCATGGAGCTGCTCAAGCAGCCTCAGTCCACGCCTTACGCGATGGAAGACCAGGTCGCTTCGATCTGGATGGGCACCAAGGGCTACCTCGATGACATTGAGGTCGAGGACGTCCTGCGCTTCGAGCGAGGCCTGCTCGACCACCTCCACGCGAACTCCACCGTGCTCGATACGATCGCGGCGACCGGCGACCTGACCTCCGAGACGGAGGAGGCGCTCAAGAACGCCGTCGAGGAGTTCCACCACCAGTGGATCAGCGCCGGACGTGGCGCCGCCGGACTCGAGGACGGCGAGGTCGTGGCTGAGCGCACCCGCGAGGAAATTTCGCGCGGTCGCACGAGCGAGAAGGCCTAAGCGATGGGTGGACAGCAGAGGATCTACAAGCAGCGTATCGCCTCGACGACGACGCTCGCGAAGGTCTTCCGCGCCATGGAGATGATCGCTGCGTCTCGCATTGGCGCGGCGCGGCGCGCTGCCACCGAGGCGGGGCCTTACGAAAAGGCCCTGACCCAGGCGGTCGCGGCGGTCGCGGTCCACACGGACCTCGACCACCCGCTGACCGAGGAACGCGAGGATACCAATCGCGTGGCCATCCTGGTCGTGGCATCGGATCGCGGTATGGCCGGAGCCTACTCGGCGACCATCCTGCGCGAATCGGAGAAACTCATCGCGGACCTGCGTGAGGACGGCTACGAGCCCGTCGTCTACACCTTCGGTCGCAGGGCCTCGGCGTACTTCCGCTTCCGCGGCGTTGACATCGAACGCGAGTGGGAAGGGGAGTCGGATTCTCCGTCCCCCGAGACCGCGCGTGAGATGGCGAACGTGCTGCTCGAACGTTTCCTGGACCCGGACCCGGATACGGGCGTTGGCGCGCTGCACCTCGTGTACACGCGCTTCAAGACCGTGATGAGTCAGGTGCCCGAGGTACGCCAGATGCTGCCGCTGACGGTTGTGGACGCCCCCGAATCAGACGAGGAGCGCGCCACCGAACGCGGCTTCGCGGACGATCCGTCCTTGGCCCAGCCGGAATACGAGTTTATTCCGTCTGCGGAAGCTGTTCTGGACACGCTTCTTCCCCTGTACGTGGAGGCGCGTATCCACAACGTGCTCCTGCAGTCGGCAGCGTCCGAGCTTGCATCGCGCCAGCGCGCCATGCACACCGCGACGGACAACGCGAACGAGCTCATCACCAAGTACACGCGTCTGGCGAACTCGGCCCGCCAGGCGGAAATTACCCAGGAAATCACCGAAATCGTGGGCGGGGCCGACGCTCTTAACGCGAGCTAAGCCCTTCGAGACACGGAGTAACACCATGACTGATACACATGCAATCGCCGAGGGACGCGTCGCACGCGTCGTCGGCCCTGTCGTCGATGTCGAGTTTCCCCCGGACCGCATCCCGCCGCTGTACAACGCGCTGACCGTCGAGGTGAACCTCGCAGGCCAGGGTGAGGGCGAGTCGACCTTCACGATGACCCTCGAGGTTGCCCAGCACCTCGGTGACAACCTCGTGCGTACCATCGCGCTGAAGCCGACCGACGGCCTCGTGCGTGGCGCCCCCGTCACCGACACCGGCGCCCCGATCACCGTGCCCGTCGGCGACGTCACGAAGGGCCACGTGTTCAACGTGACCGGCGACGTGCTGAACCTTGAAGAAGGCGAGACCCTCGAGGTCACCGAGCGCTGGCCGATCCACCGTCAGCCCCCGGCCTTCGACCAGCTCGAGGCACGCACCAAGATGTTCGAGACCGGCATCAAGGTCATCGACCTGCTGACCCCCTACGTGCAGGGTGGCAAGATTGGCCTCTTCGGCGGTGCGGGCGTCGGTAAGACTGTCCTCATCCAAGAGATGATCCAGCGCGTGGCCCAGGACCACGGCGGCGTCTCCGTGTTCGCCGGCGTCGGTGAGCGTACCCGTGAGGGCAACGACCTCATCGGTGAAATGGAAGAGGCGGGCGTCTTCGACAAGACCGCCCTCGTCTTCGGCCAGATGGACGAGCCGCCGGGCACGCGTCTGCGCATCGCCCTGACGGGCCTGACCATGGCGGAGTACTTCCGCGATGTCCAGCACCAGGACGTCCTCCTGTTCATCGACAACATCTTCCGCTTCACCCAGGCGGGCTCCGAGGTTTCCACGCTGCTGGGCCGCATGCCCTCGGCCGTGGGTTACCAGCCCAACCTGGCTGACGAGATGGGTCTGCTTCAGGAGCGCATTACGTCGGCCGGTGGCCACTCGATCACCTCGCTGCAGGCGATTTACGTTCCCGCCGACGACTACACCGACCCGGCCCCGGCGACGACCTTCGCCCACCTGGATGCGACGACCGAGCTCTCCCGTGAGATTGCGGCCAAGGGTATTTACCCCGCCGTGGATCCGCTGGCCTCGACCTCGCGTATCCTCGACCCGGCCCTGGTCGGTCGCGAGCACTACGACGTCGCCACGCACGTCAAGGCCATCCTGCAGAAGAACAAGGAGCTGCAGGACATCATCGCCATCCTCGGCGTCGACGAGCTGAGCGAGGACGACAAGGTCACCGTCGCGCGTGCTCGCCGCATCGAGCAGTTCCTGTCGCAGAACATGTACATGGCCGAGAAGTTCACGGGCGTGCCCGGCTCGACCGTGCCGCTGTCGGAGACCATTGAGGCGTTCAAGCGTATCGCCGAGGGCTACTACGACGATGTTCCGGAGCAGGCGTTCTACAACTGCGGTGGCATCGATGACCTGGAGCGCAACGCTCACGAGCTGGCCAAGGAAGCCTGATGGCATCGGGCAAGTCCTTGCAGGTTGAGGTCGTCTCCCACGAGGGACGCCTGTGGCACGGCGCGGCCGCGTCCGTCCAGTTTCCGACGGTCGACGGAAGCCTCGGTGTCCTGCCGGGCCGTCAGCCGCTCCTCGCCCAGCTGAGCGAGGGAACTGTGACGGTGTCCCGCGCGCACGAGGTCGTGTCTTTCCAGGTCACTGGGGGATTTGCCTCAGTCGACTCGGATTTCGTCACGGTCGTGGCCGACCACGCTACAGTGGCAGAACAGTAATTCGACGCAGCGCGAGGAGGACCTCATGAGCCTGATGACGATTGTGATCTGGTGTGCGGTTCTCCTCGCGTGCGTCGGGGCGATCCTGTGGGTGTACATGAATGTGCGCGCCCGCAGGATCGTTTCGCGTCTGGGTGCTTTCCGCTGTTGGTCGCGCCCGGACGTTCACTCTGGCTGGACGGCTGGCATTGGCGTGTATGGCGTCGAGGAGCTGTCCTGGTATCGGCTGGTGGGGCTGACCTTTAAGCCGGTGTATTCGATCCCTCGTCGGGGCATGGAGGTCTCGGCCCCGATTGCGCACTCGGCCGACGGTTCCGTCGTCGAGGTGCGACTGGCGTATGGTGACCATCGTTACGAGGTGGCCGTAGAACGCTTGACATATAACGGATTGGTCTCCTGGGTGGAGTCCGGTCCTCCGCGCCTGGTCTGAGCAGGATTGGTAAGCTCGCGGGGTGCGTATTGTTATTGCTTCCTGCACCGTTGATTATTCCGGTCGTCTGAGCGCCCACCTGGATGCCGCTAAGCGCGTCATCATGCTCAAGGGTGACGGCTCTGTCCTCATCCATTCCGAGGGCGGTTCCTACAAGCCGCTTAACTGGATGACCGCTCCCTGCACGGTTTCCATGGGGGAACCCGGCGAGGACGAGGAAGGCGTCGAGCAGGTCTGGACGGTTCAGGCCGACAAGACTGACGACAAGCTGATCATCCGCATCCACGAGATCATCGCGGATGTCACCGAGGATCTGGGTGTGGATCCCGGCCTCGTGAAGGATGGCGTCGAGGCGCACCTGCAGGAGCTACTCGCGGAGCAGGTGCCCCAGATCCTTGGCGACGGCTGGGAGCTGGTGCGCCGCGAGTTCCCCACGCCCGTGGGCCCGGTGGACCTCATGGTGCGCGACGCCGACGGCAATCACGTGGCGATCGAGGTGAAGCGCCGGGGCGGCATCGATGGCGTTGAGCAGCTGACGCGCTACCTGTCGCTGCTGGGGCGCGATGCGCTCCTCGGCGATGTGACCGGTATTTTCGCAGCCCAGGAGATCACCAAGCAGGCGCGCACCCTCGCCGAGGATCGCGGTATCCGCTGCGTGGTACTCGACTACGACGCGATGCGCGGGGTGGATGACCCCGAGTCTCGTCTGTTCTGATGGAGGCATCCCGTCGTGTGAGCCTGGGGAGAATCATCGCCCAAGGACTCGTCCCTGCGACCGCGGCGCGTTCGCCGCTGGACACCGTTGAGAATCTGGCGGCACTGCAAGGTCAGCAGGCGAGCGCGATCCCGTGGGCGATTGGCGTGCGCTGCGCGGGAGTGTCGCGCGCTCGCGTCGAGGAGTCATTCGCACGTGGTGAGCTGGTTCGCTCCTGGCCGATGCGCGGCACCATTCACGTGACGAGCGCCCGTGACCACCATTGGCTGCGCCGTCTGCTGCGTCACCGGCGTGCGGCGTGGGAACGCCAGGCGCTTTCTCTGGGCCTCACCGATGCTCTCGTCGAACGTGCGGCGCAGGTTGCGTGTGACCTGCTGGATACCTCACCCCAGGGAGTGAGCCGCGCCGAGCTTGTCGAGGCGTGGGGTAGTAGGGGGATCGATACGGTGACGACTTCTTCCGCGCAGGACGGGCTACGGCGTCGCCACCTCATCATGCGCCTGAACCTGGACGGTGTGCTTACCGCGGGGCCCGTGCGCGCGGGTGAACACCTGATCGTTGACGCGCGCTCACTTCCGGCCGCCCCCGGGGTCGCGAAAGGAGAGCCCGGGCACGAAGAAGCCCTCGCGGTCCTGGCAGCGCGTTACGCCTGGGGGCACGGTCCCATCGACGAGGCGGACGTGGCTAGGTGGACCGGGTTGACTCTCACCGAAGCGCGCCGAGCGTTGGCCGGGGCGCGCGTGGCGGGGGAGAGTATAGGTCTTCCTCTTGCGGAATATGGAGCCGGTCTGGCTCGCGCAGATCTCGCAGATCTCGTGGAAGACTTCCGCGCTGAGGCGGAGGCGATGCTCGCGCTGCCCTCATTTGATGAGTTACATGTCGGCTACAAGGACCGCTCCTGCCTGACGGACGAGCCGGGCGAGGCTTTGATCTGCCCGGCGAAGAACGGCATGTTCCGTCCGATTGCTGTCGCAGGTGGACGCTTGGTTGCCGTGCGCGCCCCCGGTAGCCAGGTTGTGACCGCCGACGGCTGCGGGACCTATGAGGAATCAGCGCGACGAGCGTTCGATGACTGGGAGAAATGGTTGTCTGAGACGCAGCAGTGATGTGTCAGGTGTGCCACAATTAATGCATGACTACTTCTGTGTTGCGTGGCCGTCTGGTCCTCGAAGATACCGTCGTTGAGGATGGAATCATCGAGTTCGACGGCGCGACTATTACCCGTGTGTGTCCCGTTTCCGAGTACGAGGGCGAGGCGCCCGAGGCCAGCGATGCGACCTACCTGCCCGGCCTCGTTGATGTGCACTGTCACGGCGGCGGCGGAGAGTCCTTCCCCAACGCCGAGACCGCCGAGGAAGCCCTCGTTGCGGTCCTCGAGCATCGCCGTCACGGCACGACCTCCCTGGTCGCATCCTGCGTGACCGCCTCCGCCGAGGTGCTGCGTGCGCGCGCGAAGACCCTGGCCGAGCTGGCGAAGGCCGATGAGCTCGCCGGCATCCACTTCGAAGGGCCCTTCGTCTCCCACGAACGCTGCGGCGCCCAGGATCCGACGTTTATCGTCGATCCCGACGCGGACCTGACGCGCACCCTCATCGAGGACTGCCAGGGCTACGCGCTGTCCATGACGCTGGCCCCCGAGAAGCCGGGCGCCTACGGACCCGGCTCGGTTGCCGAAGCCCTCATCGATGGGGGAGCGCTGCCGTCGTGGGGACACACCGATTCCAACTCGGTGAAGGCTCGCGAGGCCCTGGCCTACTCGCGTGAGCGTTTCGCGCAGGTAGAGACCAAGCGCGGCCCCCGCGCGACGATCACCCACCTGTTCAACGGCATGCGCCCGCTGCACCACCGCGACACCGGTCCGATCGCCGAGTTCCTTTCTGATGCCGCTCGCGGCGGAGCTGTCGCCGAGCTGATCTGCGACTCCATCCACGTCGATCCTTCGCTCGTGCGTGACGTGTACGAGCTGGTGGGCCGCGAGCACGTCGTCCTCATCACCGATGCGATGGCGGCCGCCGGCATGGCCGACGGGCAGTACACGCTCGGCCCCCAGGACGTCATCGTCAAGGATGGCGTTGCACGCCTCGCGCAGGGGAACGCCATTGCCGGTGGCACCGCACACCTCATGGACTGCGTGCGCGTCGCCGTTACCCGCGGCGGCATCCCGCTCGTGGACGCCGTGTACATGGCCTCCGTCCAGGGCGCCACGATCCTGGGCGACGACACCATTGGCTCCCTTGCGCCCGGCAAGAAGGCTGACATTGTCGAGGTCGACTCTGACCTCGCCGTGCGCCGCGTCTGGCGACGTGGCACTGTGGTTGCGTGAGAGGCAAGCGAAGCAAGAAACGACCGTGGGGCGAGGCGCGTCCATTGCAGATGGACCGCCTCGCCTCCGTGCCGCGTACGGAACGCGGCCCCGACGGTGGCGATTATCAGGTGCGCCGCCTGCCCGGTTCGGCAAAGGACTACACATGCCCTGCATGCTTGCGTCCGATTCCTGCGGGGACGGCGCATGTCGTCGCATGGCCCGAAGAAGCACCTTTTGGCTTGCCTCAGGGTGTGGATGGTCGTCGTCACTGGCACTCGGAGTGCTGGCGTCGACGCCTGCGTCCACTGTGACGTATGGATGTGATGCATCACTGCCCCGCGTGCGAATTCGGCCGTCAACGGGGTTAGCACGTAAAGTGGAGGCTGAAGAATACCCGCAGTGTGGGTGTTGGACGTGAGGAGCAACCGTGGAACTCTTTAAGCGATACGTGGCGGCATCGTCGATGGGCGTTGTGGCTCTCGTATGCGTGCTCGTCGGGCTGCTCGGTGTGACCGTGCTGCGGCCGCCGACGCATCAGGTCTCGTCGGTCGTGTCTGCGACCGATCTGATCATGACGCGTGGCAACGTGCTGTCGATCGTGAAGGACGACGTGACGGTCACCGCGACGTCGAAGTCGGGTGCACCCGTGACGCTGAGCATCGGCACCACGCAGGACGTCAAGGGTTGGATCGGCGACGCCGCCTACACCGAGGTTATCGGTGTGGAGTCGGACCGTACGAAGCTGAAGGCCGAGTCGCACGATGCGATTGGCCCGTCTCGCATCCCGTCGCCCACCCCGGCCCAGTCGGGGGCTCAGTCGGGCGTCCAGTCCGGTGCGCAGCCCCTTGCCGAGCCGTCGTCCGCCGACCTCGTGCAGCAGCTCGCCTCCTCCGACATGTGGTTCAAGCAGGCCAGCGGTGAAGGCACCGTGAGCCTGGACCTCGAAAACGTTCCGTCGGGTCGTTCCGCTCTTGCCGCGTCGGCCGCCGGCCCCGGCGACCTGACGCTGACGCTGACCTGGAAGGTCGAGCAGACCAACACGCTCGCCATCATTGCGTTCCTTGCCGCGTGTGTCTTCGCGCTGATCGCCCTCGCCCTGTTCCTCACCCGTTGGCAGCTCCTGCGCCTGCGCAAGATCCGCGAGGCCCGCATCGAAGAGCGCCGTAAGGCTGACTCCCTCGAGACCTCCTCGATCAACTCTGCGGCCGTCGCTGAACGCGTGGCTGCCGCTCGTGACTCTGCCCCGGCGCACGCTCCCGTTGAGGAGCCTCCGGCGGCCGACGAGGCCACGGTATCGAACGACTCTTCCACCGACGCCGCCGCAGCGATGCCCGTCGAGGAGAAGGCTCAGTGGGGTGCTGCGGTCTACACGCCCGCAGCCGATGAGTCCGCCGAGAATGCGCCCGCCGAGGAAGAAGGCGCCGACGGGGCCTCGTCCGAAGAAGAAGCCGCCGGTGAAGCTGCCCCGTCCGAAACAGACGATGCGACCGAGGCCGCCGACAGCTCCGATGAGGCCGCAAGCAATGAGCCCGCGAGCAACGAGGTGCCTCAGGACGATTACGTTCCCGACCCGCTGACGGACACCTTCGAGCGCCGTGGACGCCACGGCCTCGACAACGGCCCGATCGATCAGGATCCGCCGGAGCGCGCCACGACCGACACCGGTGTTATTGACCTCTCCGGTATCCGCGGTGGCCGCACGCTGCCTTCGCGCCGCGCCCTGCGCGAAGCGCGCAACAACGGCGAGCAGACCGTCGTCGTGGATGGCCAGGAATTCAACACGGGCCTGATTCCGATCACGCGTCCCCGCGCCGCCGAGCCGGCCGCCCCGACCTCGGCGCCCGACGATGACGCGTCGAAGACCGGTGGCTGGACCTCGATCATGTCCGGTTGGCTCAAGGACCGTCAGGAAGGCAAGTGATGAAGAGAAGGACCGTCGCAGCGGCGGCAACCGCCCTGCTCATGGCTTCGACGCTGGGGCTCAGCGCCTGCTCGAACGAGATCGTCGCCCAGTCGGGCGATGAGGTGCAGAGCGCCGCGAATCTGGACCTCGAGCGCATCTCCTCCGTCCTTGACGCAACCGGGCAGGCCATGACGAAGGCCGATGCATCGCTGAATGCAGCCGACCTGTCGGGTCGCGTCGCTCAGGGCGCGCTGGACTATCGCACCGCGCAGTACGCGCTGGCCACGGCCTCGGGTCAGGCCCCGCAGGCCCTGGACTTCACCCCGGCGTCTCTGGCGATTACGAACTCCGATTCGTGGCCGCGCGCGATTTTCAACATCTCCGCGTCCTCTACGACTGCCCTGCCCGTTCTGCAGGTCTTCGTGCAGGACTCGGCACGTTCGGATTATCAGCTGACGAACTACGCTCGTCTGCTCGGTGGTACGCAGCTGACCCTGCCTCCCGTGGGCACCGGCTCGGCCTACGTGACCGGTGATTCTGAGGGATTCGTCGTGAGCCCGCAGGCGGCTCTCGCGCAGTACATTACGATGCTGAACTCGGGCACCCAGGACACGTCGCAGTTCCCCGCTGACGACTTCACGAAGACCTATCTCTCCGGTGTCAGTGACCTGAACTCGTCGGTGAGCGCTGCCGGCAACGTGACCGCCGCGGCAACCGCGACGTACTACCCGATCTCCGGCCTGGTGCTGCAGGATGGCTCGGCTCTCGTGGCCGCCAACTTCAAGTACACGCTGACCTACCAGCGCACGGTCGCGGGTGCGACCATGAACCTGGGTGGAAAGACCGCGACGATGAGCTCGGGCGGCACGACGGTGGAAGGCACTGCGACCGCGGAATATATCGCCACCGTCCTCATGCGCATTCCCTCGAAGACCGCGGGCGGAACCCCGCAGGTTGTCGGCGGCGAATACACGATTGTGTCCGTGGCCCTCGATCCTTCGTCGAGCCCGGGCTGATTTTCACCCACAGCGCACACGTCGTCCCCGCGGCTTAGAGTCGTGGGGACGACGCATATCATCGTTCCTAGCACCAACTGTTTTGACGAAGAGGACACCATGACCACGCCTGACCCTCGCCCCGCATCTGAGACGACGCCCATGCCCGCAGACTCGCACGGAGCCGTCGACCTGTCGGCACGTTCGAGCGCGCCCACCGCCCCGGAGGCTCCCGCGTCCGCAGCGGGGGAGGGCCTGCATATTCCGCTCATCACCACGACTGACGAGGAAAACTTCCAGGACGTCATGTCCACCTCCCAGGCCGTGCCGGTCATCATGGTCATGTGGTCTCCGCGCTCGCTCGAGTCCAAGCCGACACTGGCCATGCTCGAGGAGATCGCGCGTGAGCAGGCGGGCAAGTTCCAGCTGGTCGAGGTCGACATCGACAAGGCTCCCGCGATCGCCCAGGCATTCCAGATCCAGGGTGTGCCCACGGTCGTCGCTCTTGTTGGTGGGCGCCCCGTTCCGCTGTTCCAGGGTGCAGCCGCGAAGGAACAGGTGCTTCCCATCGTGACGCAGGTGCTCGAGGCCGCCGCGCAGATGGGCATCACGGCACGCATTGCCGTGGCCGCGGAAGACACGGTCGCCCCGACCCCGCCCGAGCACGAGGCGCCCCTGGCCGCCGAGGACGCTGGTAACCTCGACGAGGCCATCGCCGGCTGGGAGAAGGTCATCGAGCTGAATCCGCGTGACGAGGCCGCGAAGTCTCATCTGTCCCGCGTGCGTTTCGCGGCGCGGGCCTACGGCGAACAGAACACGGATGACCCTGCCGCCCGTGCGGATGCTCTGTTCGCTGCGGGTGATGCCGCTGGAGCCTTCGACGTGCTGCTCGATCTGTTGGCGACTACGAAGGATGACGAGGAGCGCGACGCGCTGCGCCTGCGTCTCCTGGACCTCTTCCGGGTCGCGGGATCGACGCCCGAGGTCTCCAAGGCCCGCACGCGCCTTGCAATGCTCCTCATGTGATACCGTCGAGCTAATGAGCGAATGTGCAAGGAGGCACCCGTCATGGCAGCATGGATCATCGTCGCAGTCGTCTTCGTTGCGGTCGTCGTGTGGTACGGATGGCATTCCACGCACAACGAACTGACGAAGAAGATTAACCGCGAGACCGACCCGGAGGCCAGGCGCGAACTGATCAAGCTGCAAGGGCAGATCGATCGGGGGAGGGCTGGCTTTTAAACGCCGCCCGTATGCGTCGCCATGTGCTGTAGCTACAACGACTAGGCAATGTGAAGGCCGGAGCAGGAATCCCTGCTCCGGCCTCACCCGTATCAGCCTACGGCGTCAGCGCACCTGCGAGGCGGGCACCAGCCACACGGCGCCCAGCGGCGGCACGCGCAGCGACGCGGAGACCGGGCGGCCGTTCCACGGGGTGTCCTCGGCGATGATCGTGCCGACGTTGACGACGCCCGAGCCGCCGAACTCCTCGGAGTCGGTGTTCAGGATCTCGACCCACTCGCCGCCGAAGGGCAGGCCCACGCGGTAGCCCTCGTGCGGGTTGCCGGCGAAGTTCGAGATACACACGACGACCTCGCGGTTGCCCGCATCGTCCGAGCCCTTACGCAGGTAGGAGATCAGGTTGTGGTCGCCGTCCGAGGCGTCGATCCACTCGAAGCCCGTGTAGTCGTCGTCCCACATGGCGGGGGAGGACGCGTAGATCTTGTTGAGGCGCTCCACCAGAGCAGCGACGCCGGCGTGGCCCTCCTGATCCAGCAGCCACCAGTCGAGGGAGTAGGACTCGTTCCACTCCTGCTCCTGGCCGATCTCCTGGCCCATGAAGAGGAGCTGCTTGCCCGGGTGGCTCCACTGGTAGGCGTACAGCGAACGCAGGCCCGCGAGGCGCTGCCACTTGTCGCCGGGCATCTTCGAAATCAGCGAGCCCTTGCCGTGCACGACCTCGTCGTGCGACAGCGGCAGCACGTAGTTCTCGGAGAAGGCGTAGACCAGCGAGAAGGTGAGCTCGCCGTGGTGCCAGCGGCGGTTGACCGGATCCTCGCTCAGGTAGCGCAGGGTGTCGTTCATCCAGCCCATGTTCCACTTCATGCCGTAGCCGAGGCCGCCGCCGGACGTCGGGGCGGTCACGCCGGGCCACGCCGTGGACTCCTCGGCGATCATGATGATGCCGGGGTGACGACGGTACGCGGTCGCGTTGGCTTCCTGGATGAACTCGATGGCCTCCAGGTTCTCGCGGCCACCGTACTGGTTGGGACGCCACTGGCCGTCCTTGCGCGAGTAATCCAGGTACAGCATCGAGGCCACGGCGTCGACGCGCAGGCCGTCGATGTGGAAGTCCTCGAGCCAGTACAGGGCGTTGGCGACCAGGAAGTTACGCACCTCGCGGCGGCCGAAGTTGAAGACGTAGGTGCCCCAGTCGGGGTGCTCGCCGCGCAGCGGGTCCGGGTCCTCGTACAGCGGGGTGCCGTCGAAGCGGGCCAGCGCGAAGTCGTCCTTGGGGAAGTGGGCGGGGACCCAGTCCAGGATGACGCCGATGCCCTCGCGGTGGAAGGCATCCACCAGGTAGCGGAAGTCGTCCGGGGTGCCGTAGCGCGAGGAGGGCGCGTAGTAGGAGGTCACCTGGTAGCCCCACGAGCCACCGAAGGGGTGCTCGGCCAGCGGCATGAACTCCACGTGCGTGAAGCCCATCTGCTTGACGTAAGGGACCAGCTCGTCGGCCAGCTCGCGGTAGCCCAGGCCCTGACGCCAGGAGCCCGCGTGGACCTCGTAGATGGACATCGGGCCATCGTGAACGTTGCGCTCACGGCGGGCCTGCATCCACTCCTGGTCGGTCCACTCGTGGAAGTAGTCGGTGACGACCGAGGCTGTGGCCGGGGGAATCTCGGTGGCGCGGGCCATCGGGTCGGCCTTCTCGAACCAGTTGCCGCCGGGGCCCTGGATCTCGAACTTGTAGCGGGCGCCAACGCCGACCTCGGGGACGAAGATCTCCCACACGCCGGATGAACCCAGCGAACGCATGGAGGTCTGCGTACCGTCCCAGTAGTTGAACTCGCCGACGACGCGCACGGCGCGGGCGTTGGGAGCCCACACGGCGAATGCGGTACCGGTGGTCTCACCCAGCTCGTCGGTGTAGGTCTTCACGTGCGCGCCCAGAACCTTCCACAGGTCCTCATGGCGGCCCTCGGAGATCAGGTAGGTGTCCATCTCACCCAGGGTCGGCAGGTAGCGGTAGGGATCGTCGCGCACGATCGTGTCCTCGCCATAGGTGATGGACACGCGGTAGGCGGTGATCTCCTTGCCGGGCAGGGCCGCGACCCAGATGCCGCCGCGCTCGTGCGTCGCAGCGTAGGCGCCGGTGGGGGTGATGATGTCGACCGCGTCGGCCAGGTGCGCGACGACTCGGATGGTGACGCCGTCGTCACCGAGGTGGGCGCCCAGCACAGAGTGGGGCGAGTAGTAGGAGCCTGAGGCAACGGCGTCGAGAATGTCGTCATTGACCGGGATCGGCGTAAGTTCGAAGCTCATGGATTTTCCTTACTCCAGAAGGGTGAACCGCTCAGTTCACTGGTGCTGATAAGTCTAACGTCTGACCGGCAAAAAAGGGAGCCGGGTCTCATATTGGTGGGGTTATGGAGGGGTGTCGTGCGCCCGGCGCGGTGACGTGGTAGCGCCGGGCGCACAAGCTTTCTTAGGCCTGCGCCCAGGGCGAAGAGTGCGCGGGCTCGACCTTGAAGACGTGGCCCAGGCGCGTCACGGGGGACAGCGACACCCAGTTGGACGAGCCCCACACGTAGGAGCGTCCGTCCAGCTCGTCGACGACCGTAATGTGACCACCCGGGGTGGCCAGGCCCATCGCCTCCAGATCGAGCTCGACCGAGGCGTCCACGCCGTGGTGCGGATCCAGGGAGATCACGCAGATGACGGTGTCGGGCTTGCCGTCCGACGTGAACTTGCCGGGCACCTGACGCGAGAACGCGATGAGGCGATCCGAGGACGTCGGGTGGATGCGGATCTGGTGGAGCTGGCGCAGCGCGGGGTGCTTGGCTCGCGCGGCGTTGAGCAGCGTGAACAGGCGCGAGATGCCGATCGGCTCGGCGTCCTCCCAGCGGCGCGGGCGGAACTCGTACTTTTCGTTGTCGTTGGGCTCCTGGTAGGTGCCGCGCGGCTCGTTCTCCACGAATTCGTAGCCCGAGTAGATGCCCCACGTGGGTGCACCGAGCGCGGCGAGCATCGCGCGGATCGCGAAGATCGCGGTGCCACCGTCCCACATCTGCGGGGTGAGGATGTCGTGCGTTGTGGGCCAGAAGGCGGGGCGCATGAGGTGCGCCGTCTCTTCGGAGACCTCACGCAGGTACTCCTCGATTTCCTCCTTGGCGGTCCTCCACGCGAAGTACGTGTAGGACTGGTCGAAGCCAATCGCGCCGAGGGTACGCATCATGGCGGGGCGCGTGAAGGCCTCGGCCAGGAAAAGCGTGCCCGGGTACTGTGCCTTGATGTCGGCCAGCAGGCGCTCCCAGAAGGGGATGGGCTTCGTGTGCGGGTTGTCGACGCGGAAGATCGTCACGCCGTGGTTGATCCACAGCTCGATGACGTCCCGCACGGCCTGGTAGATGCCCTCCGGGTCGTTGTCGAAGTTCAGGGGGTAGATGTCCTGGTACTTCTTCGGCGGGTTCTCCGCGTAGGCGATGGTGCCGTCGGCGCGCGTCGTGAACCACTCGGGATGCTCCTTGACCCACGGGTGGTCGGGGGAGCACTGGAGGGCCAGGTCGAGAGCGACTTCCAGGCCGAGGCCTCGGGCACGCTCGACGAAGCGGTCGAAGTCGGCGAAGTCACCGAGCTCGGGATGGATGGCGTCGTGGCCACCCTCGGGGGAGCCGATGCCGTAGGGCGAACCCGGATCGCCGGGAGCGGCCTCCAGGGAGTTGTTCTTGCCCTTGCGGTGCGTTGTTCCGATCGGGTGGATCGGGGTCAGGTAGATGACGTCGAAGCCCATGCCGGCGATGCGCGGCAGTTCGTTGGCGGCGCCCGCGAGCGTGCCGGAGACCCACGTGCCGTCGGGGCGCTGGAAGGCACCCGCGGAGCGTGGGAAGATCTCGTACCACGCGCCCGCCAGGGCCTTCGTGCGGGCCACGTCGAGCGGGTAGACGCGGGAGGAATCCAGCAGGTCACGCAGCGGGTGGTCGCGGAAGATGAGACGCACGCGTGAGGAGATGCCAGCGGAGAGGCGCTGCTGGGCGGAATGGCTCGTGTCGCGCAGGCGGCGCGCCGCGTCGGTCAGGACGTCAATGTCCGAGGCCGGGGGACGCTTCTGGGAGGGGTTGCCGTAGGCGGTGCCTTCGGCCGCACGCTCCATGAGGAGGGCACCCTCTTCGAGCATGAGCTCGACGTCGACGCCGGCGCCGACCTTCACCGTCGCGTCGTGGCGCCACGTCGCGTAGGGATCCGACCAGGAGTCCACGCGGAAAGACCACGCGCCTGGGGTGTCGGCTACCACCCAGGCCTCGTACCGGTCGAGGCCGGGGGCGATGTCCACCATGCGCGTGCGGGAGTATTCACCCCCGTCCGGGCGCAGCAGGACGGCCTCGGCGGCGAATGCGTCGTGTCCTTCGCGGAACACGGTCGCACGAATGGGGAAAGGCTCGCCTTCGGTCGCCTTGGCGGGAAGCGTGCCGTCCTCGATGACGGGGAACACTTCAATGATCGGGATACGGGGCAACAGTTTCTCGCTCACGAGACCCACAGTAGCCTATGGATGCGCGCGCGTGAAAGTGAGGCCCATGCCTCGGCGCACTGATCGATGTCCTTATGTTCTGTCAAGATTTCAACTGTCGTCCGAAAGGGCGGAATTCCAACAGAAACGACGGAGGGTAGCCCCTGTATGTCCAGGAACTACCCTCCGAAAAGACGCAGCGCTCAGTAGCCGCTGTTCTGCAGCCCCGCCATGATCGCACCACCAAAGAGGATGAACATCAGGATCGTCGCGACGATGCCGATGATCTGCCAGATGAACATGGCGCGCGCGAAGTTACGCTTCGCAGGCGAGCCGCCGGAACCCAGGGCGAGAATCAGCAGGTAGATGAAACCGACCACCGGAATGCCGACCAGGAACAGGGTGAGCATCCATGCGCCGACGGAGTCGTCGGGGTGCTCGGGGAACTGGTTGTATGCCATAAGTTTCTCCAAAATGGTGTGGGATCAGTAGACCATCTGCATGGCCGTGCGGACCTCGGACAGGGTCTGATCGGCCTGTTCGTTCGCGCGCTCGTTGCCGGCGTGCAGGATGGACAGTAGGTAGTCCTCGTTCGCGATGAGCTCGGCGCGGCGCTCACGCAGGGGAGCGAGCATCTCGTTGAGCGACTCGGTGACGAGAGACTTGAGCATGCCGGCGCCCGCGTCTCCGATGCGGTCCGCGATGGCCTCGGGGGCCTCGCCGGTGGCCAGGGAGGCCAGCATGAGGAGGTTGGAGACCTCGGGGCGACCCTCGGGATCGAAAGTAATGCGGCGCTCGGCGTCGGTCTTCGCCTTCTTGAGGATCTTCGCGGTCTCGTCCGCGGTCATACGCAGTTCGATCGTGTTGCCGCGCGACTTCGACATCTTCTGGCCGTCCGTGCCCAGCAGCAGCGGCACCTCGGAGAGGAGAGCCTCGGGGCGGGGGAACACGGGGCGCTCGGGGGTGGCGCGGCCGTAGCGCTTGTCGAAGCGCTGGGCGATCAGGCGAGCCTGCTCCAGGTGGGGGAGCTGGTCCTGGCCCACGGGCACGATGTTCGCCTTGCAGAAGAGGATGTCTGCGGCCTGGTGGACCGGGTAGGTGAGCATGAGGCCCGTCATCGCGCGGCCCTCGGTAGCCTCCAGCTCGGCCTTCACGGTCGGGTTGCGGTGCAGCTCCGACTCGGTGACCAGGGAGAGGAAGGGCAGCATCAGCTGGTTGAGGGCCGGAACTGCCGAGTGGTTGAAGATCGTGGAACGCTCGGGGTCGATGCCCGCAGCCAGGTAGTCGGCGACGAGGCCGAGGACACGCTCACGGATCGGGCCCACGCCATCACGGTCGGTGATCACCTGGTAGTCGGCGACCAGAACCCAGGTCTCAACCCCGCGGTTCTGCAGCAGTACGCGGTTACGCAGCGTGCCGAAGTAGTGGCCCAGGTGCAGGTGGCCGGTCGGACGGTCTCCCGTGAGGATGCGGAAACGCGAGGGGTCCTGGTCGATTGCCAGGTCGATCTCGGCGCTGCGGGCCTTCGAGCGGGCCAGCGAGGCATCGGAGGTTGCGGTTTCCAGGGCATCTTCACTGCGAGTCATGCGTCAATCCTAACGAGTGGGTGGAAATGAATGAAACTTGTGGTGCTCAGCGTTCGGGCTGGAAGGCGACGTCGGAGAGCAAAATCGTCACGGACAGCGGTTCAATCGACAGCGTGGAGCGCGGAGCGACGTGCTCGACCTCGAGGGAGAGAACCCCCGGGTCACGCGTCTCGCCGATGCCGCCCTGCGAGGGCGTCGCCCACACGGTCGAGTAGGCGACCAGCCAGTCCAGGTCGTGACCCTCGGGCAGGGTAACCTCAGCACCGTCCAGGTTTGCGTTGATGATGATGAGCGCGTCGCGGTCGCCCCACTTGACGCCCGAGCGCAGCATCTGGAAGGTGCGGTGACGCGCATCCGTCCAGCCGTAGTCGGGCATCGGGGTGCCCTGCGCGGTGTACCAGGACAGGTCGGCGATCGTGTCCCCGCCGTAGGGGGTGCCGGTCGCGAAACGGTCGGGACGCAGGACCGGGTGCGCCTTACGCAGCGCGATCAGCCAGGACACGGTGTCGATCTGCTCGAGCTGGCCCTCGGCCAGGTCCCAGTCGACCCAGGAGATCGGATCGTCCTGGCAGTAGGCGTTGTTGTTGCCGTACTGGGTGCGGCCGAACTCGTCGCCGCCCGTCAGCATGGGCGTGCCCGATGAGACGAACATCGTCGCCAGGATGTTGCGCTGAGAACGCGCACGCAGGTCGGCGATCGTCATGTTGGACAGGATCGCGTAGGGCGTCATCTCGTTGGGGTGGGTGGCATTGACAGCCAGCGTTCCCTCGACTCCGTGGTTCCACGAGCGGTTATCGTCCGAGCCGTCGCGGTTGTTCTCCAGGTTCGCCGTGTTGTGCTTACGGTCGTAGGCCGTCAGGTCCGCGAGGGTGAAGCCGTCGTGGGCGGTCACGAAGTTGATCGAGGCGCGCGGGCCGCGAAGACGGCCCAGGCCGTGTTCGAAGACATCCTGGGAGCCCGACAGGCGGGTCGCCAGGTCGTTCGGGCCGGAAACGATGTGGCCCGAGGCCTGGGCGCGCACGTCCGCCAACCAGAAGTTACGCAGGGCGCCGCGATAGTGGTCGTTCCACTCGGAGAAGGGGACCGGGAAGTTGCCGGTCTGCCAGCCGCCCGGGCCCACGTCCCACGGCTCGGCGATCAGCTTCGCGTGGGCCAGGACGTCGTCTGTGGCCATTGCGATGAGGAGCGGGTGCATGGGGCTGAAGCCCGTCGAGAAACGGCCGAGCGTGGCCGCCAGGTCGAAGCGGAAGCCGTCCACGCCCATCTCTCGCACCCAGTAGCGCAAGGAGTCCATCACCATCTGAATGGTCTTCGGATGGTCCATGTTGACGGTGTTGCCCGTGCCCGTCACGTCGATCATCTGGACTGGACGCGAGGTGGTGTGACGGTAGTACATGTCGGAGTCCAGGCCGCGCCAAGACAGGGAGGGGCCGGCGTCGCCGCCCTCGCACGTATGGTTGTAGACGACGTCGAGAATGACCTCGATACCAGCCTGGTGCAGGAGGGAGACCATGCCTCGGAACTCGTCGACAACCGCCTGGGCACCGCGTTCGCGCGAGGCCTCGGTCGCGTAGGAGGGCTCGGGCGCGAAGAAGGAGAGAGTCGAGTACCCCCAGTAGTTCGTCAGGCCTCGTTCAGTGAGGAAGGGTTCGTCGCACTTAGCGTGGACGGGGAGCAGCTCGACGGCGGTGACGCCCAGGTCCTTCAGGTAGGACACGGATGCCGGGTGGGCCAGACCCGCGTAGGTGCCGCGCAGCTCCGCGGGCACGCCGGGCATGTTCTTCGTGAAGCCCTTGACGTGGATCTCGTAGATGACGGTCGTTTCCCACGGAACGCGGGGCTGGGGGGTGATCGGGAAGGAAGGCTCGACGACCACCGAGCGCGGCATGTACGGCGCAGAGTCGATGGGGGAGCGGCGCAGGGGGTACTCGGAGGGGTACAGCTCGTCGTCGACGCAGTGCGCGTAGACCGCAGGCTTCATGTCCACGACGCCGTCGACGCCACGGCCGTAGGGGTCGAGGAGGAGCTTATGCGAGTTGTAGAACTGGCCGCCGTCCGGGTCCCACGTGCCGTGCACGCGGAAACCGTAGCGGGTGCCCGCACCGTATCCGGGGATGTGACCATGCCAGATGCCGGTCTTCGGGCCGAGCAGTGCGAAGCGGGTCTCAGCCCCGGCCTCGTCGAAGATGCACATGTCCACGCCGGCAGCACCCCTGGCGACCACGGCGACATCGAGCCCGTCGCCCGACGGGAAAACCCCCAGACGGGTGGGAACGGGATTGGGTTCGGTGACGCGCACGGTGGGGACGCTGGACGAGCCGGAACGCTCGGACATATAACAGTGCCTCTTTCTTACAGTTTATTGGCTGCACCATAGCCTGATAGATACAGCCATCTTCCATCATACGTGACCGTTAATTAAGCGGTCGGATTAGGGGGCCAGCTGAGGGTATGAACAGCGGCACGCGCTGGTGAGGCAACCCTCATATATATGGGCGTGCTGCGCAGAATGTGGCACGCTAGAAGTCATGAGAATTGTCGTGTGTGTGAAGCATGTCCCCGACATGCAGTCCGAACGCCGTTTTGAGGGCGGCCGCCTGGTGCGCGGTGAGGACGATGTGCTCAACGAACTGGACGAGAATGCCATCGAGGCAGCCGTCCAGCTCAAGGAATCCGAAGAGGATGCGGGTCGCGAGGCCGAGGTCGTCGCGCTGACGATGGGCCCCGAGGACGCTGAGGACTCCCTCATGCGCGCCCTGCAGATGGGCGCCGACCGCGCCTACATCGTCTCCGACGAGTTCCTCGAGGGCTCCGACGTCATCACGACCGCCTCCGTGCTCTCCGTCGCGATCGCGAAGATTGCCGAGGAGTGTGGCCCCGTTGATCTCGTGATCACCGGTATGGCCTCGCTGGACGCGATGACCTCCATGCTGCCCGCCGCCCTGGCCGCCAAGGCCCACATGCCGCTGCTGGGCCTGGCCCGCTCCCTGAACGTCGAGGACGGTGTTCTCACGATCGAACGCGCCGTCGACGGCTACACCGAGACCGTGCGCGCCGCGCTGCCCGCCGTCGTCTCCGTCACCGACCAGATCAACGAGCCGCGTTACCCGGCCTTCGCCGCTATGAAGGCCGCCCGCAAGAAGCCGCTGGACCAGTGGGGCATCGACGACCTCGTCGAGGTTCCCGGTGGCGAGGCTCTCGTCATGCGCCGCGCGCTGACCGCCGTCACCCACGGCGAGGAGAAGACCCGCGACGGCTCCGGCACGATCATTCAGGACGCCGGCGAGGGCGGGCGCGCTCTGGCCGACTACATCCTTTCGGTGGTGAAGTGACATGACGCAGCAAATGAGTTCTCCGATTCTCGTTCTGGCCGACCAGGTGGGCGATCACCTGACGCCCCTGGCCCGACAGGCCGTGACGCTGGCCGTGTCCCTGACCTCTGCCGACGTCGTCGCCCTGTCCCTGGCAGCCACCCCCGACGTGGCCGCGCTGTCGGAGCTGGGCGCGACCCAGCTGCTTCACGCCGACCTGGGTGACGCCGCGCGTTCCTCGGTCGTCGCCTCCGACGCGCTTGTGTCCGCGCTGGCGAGTGGCAGCTTTGGCCTGGTGCTCCTGTGCTCGGACTACCGCGGTCGTGAGATCGCTGGCCGCGTCGGCGCCCTCACCGAGGCCGGCGTGGTCTCCGGTGCCTCCTCCGTCGGCTTCGACGGCGGCGTTCTCCAGATCGGCAAGACCGCACTGGGTGGCTCCTGGTCGATGCGCATCGTCCTCGAGGGACAGACCCCGATCGTCGGCATCGCCTCCGGCGTCATCGACGAGGCCCCGGTGGCCTCTCCCGTCGCCCTGACTCCGCAGGCCCTTGCCGTCGAGCTGAGCCCCGAGGCTAGCGCGATTCAGGTCGTCTCGTCCGTTCCCGACGAGGAGGAAGGCGTGTCCCTGACCGACGCCTCCACCGTCGTGTGCGGTGGCCGCGGCGTCGACGGCGACTTTGAGCTGGTTCGCTCCGTCGCTCAGGCGCTCGGTGGCGCAGTGGGCGCGACCCGCGTCGCCTGTGACGAGGGCTGGGCCCCGCGATCCGAGCAGATCGGCCAGACCGGCCTGACCGTCACCCCGAACCTGTACATCGGCCTGGGCGTGTCCGGCGCGATCCACCACACGGTGGGAATGCAGTCCTCCGCCCACATCGTCGCCGTGTGCGACGACCCGGACGCCCCGATCTTCGAGATCGCGGACTTCGGCGTCGTCGGCGACGTCACTGAGGTCGTGCCCGCAGCCCTGGCTGCCATCGAGGAGGCGCGCTCCCAGGCGTGAGCGTCTATCTCGACCACGCGGCCACCACGCCGCTGCGCGAGTGCGCCCTCGAGGCGTGGACCCGCGCTCAGCGTGACCTGGCCGCACACCCCGGCAATCCCGCCGCCCTCCACTTCGGAGGGCGGCGGGCCCGTCGCATGCTCGACGACGCGCGCGAGCAGGTTGCAGCGGCCCTCGGAGCAGACATTCACGAGGTTATTTTCACCTCCGGCGCCACAGAATCCGATGCCCTCGGCGTCATGGCTGCGTCCCGAGGGATGCGAGGCCGCGACTGCGCGCGCGACCTGATCGTCGTCTCGGGCCTCGAACACGATGCGGTCGCCCACCAGCGCGAGGTCGCGTCTCGTGAGGGTTTCTCCTGGGAGGTCCTGCCCGTGGATGCGGGCGGCGTGTCCATCCTGCCCGGTGTTTGCGGCGACGACGTGCCCGCCTCGTGGGACGGTCGCCTCGCGCTCGGATCCATGACCCTTGTGTCCTCCGAGATTGGCACGATTCAGCCGGTCGCAGACTTCGCGGAGCTCGTGCACGCCAGCGGAGGTCTCGTACATTCCGACGCCGCCCAAGCCATCCCAACCCTGGACGTGTCGTTTGCGGAACTCCGCCTAGACCTCATGAGCGTCGGCGGACACAAGGTGGGCGCCCCCGCCGGCATCGGCGTTCTCCTCGCCCGACGCGGCATCCCCATGACGACCGACCGACCCGGCGGCGGCCACGAACGCTCGATCCGCTCGGGCACGCCCGACGTCGCGGGCGCCTGCGCTCTTGGTGCCGCCCTCACCGAGATCGTCGCCGAGCGCGCCGCTTTCGCCGCCCGCGCGGCCGACCTGCGCGCGCACCTGCTCTCCCACCTGCCGGAAGGCACGTATTCGACGGTGGGGGAGTCGGCCTCGTCGAGCGCGATCATCCACCTGTCCCTGCCCACCGCCCGCCCCGAGGCTGTCCTCATGGCCTTCGACATGGCCGGGATCGCCGTGTCCGCCGGGTCCGCCTGCCACGCGGGGGTCACACGTCCTTCCGAGATCGTCATGGCGATGGGACGCAGCGAGGAGCAGGCGCTCGGCGTCCTGCGCGTCTCGCTCGGCCATGAGACGACACGCGAAGACATCGACGCCTTCCTGGCCGCCCTGCCGATGGCGATCCGCGCGGGCGCCGCCCTGGACGGCGTCACCCACGTGCGCAACGAACGAAACGAGGAACGCTAGATGCGAGTTCTGGCAGCGCTGTCCGGCGGCGTGGACTCCGCCGTCGCCGCCGCGAAGGCCGTGGAGGCCGGGCACGACGTCGTCGGCGTGCACATGGCCCTGTCCTCCCAACCTCAGGAGTGTCGTATCGGCTCGCGCGGATGCTGCTCGATCGAGGACGCCGGGGACGCGGCGCGCGCCGCCGAGATCATCGGTATCCCGTTCTACGTGTGGGACCTCGCCCAGGAATTCGAGCAGGCCGTTATCACCGACTTCGTCGCCCAGTACAAGGCCGGGCGAACCCCTAACCCCTGCGTGCGCTGCAATGAGTTCGTGAAGTTCCGTGAGCTCGCCAGCCGCGCACGCGCGCTCGGCTTCGATGCGGTGTGCACCGGCCACTACGCGGCTATCGTGGATGGTGAGGCCGGACCTGAGCTGCACCGCGGCGCCGACAACCTCAAGGACCAGTCCTACGTGCTGGCCGTCATGGGGCCCGAGGAGCTTCACCGCGTCGTCCTGCCGTTGGGGGATGCCCCCAACAAGGCGTGGGTACGCTCCGAGGCCGAGCGCCTCGGCCTGGGCGTCTCCAACAAGCCCGACTCCTACGACATCTGCTTCATTCCCGACGGTGACACGCAGGGCTTCCTGCGCGCTCACCTGGGCGCCTCCGAGGGTGAGATCGTCACCCCCGACGGCGAGGTCCTGGGACGCCACGAGGGCTACTGGAACTACACGGTCGGCCAGCGTAAGGGCCTTGGTATTGGCGCGCCAGCGCCCGACGGGCGCCCCCGTTACGTCCTTGAGACGAGGCCGGAGACCAACCAGGTCGTCGTTGGGGCGTCTGAGCTCCTGTCCATCTCCCGCATCACGGCCACGGACGCCGTCTGGCTCGCCTCCGACGACGACGGCTCCGACGCCACCGACCTCTTTGTGCAGCTGCGCGCGCACGGCACGCCCGTGCCCGTCGCGTCGCTGACTCGCGACCTGGACGCCGGAACGATCAGCGTTGTCCTGGAGGACAGTGCGCGCGGTGTTGCGCGCGGCCAGTCGATGGTCGTCTATCGGGGGAGCCGAGTCCTCGGCGAGGGGACCATCGACGCAACCGGGCGCTGAAGGTCTCGGGCGTGCGCGCCGTCGAGAGACGTGGGCGTGGGCATGCAGACGCTCCGGGGCACATCGGTTAGACTGGGGTGCGCGCGCGAGTGGCGGAATTGGCAGACGCGCTGGATTTAGGTTCCAGTGTCTTTGACGTGTGGGTTCGAGTCCCATCTCGCGCACAGTTGCCCGTGCCCGGTCGCCTCCGGGCGGCGGTGGTCGATAGACTGAGGTCATGAGCGCTTTGGAAATTGGCTGCAAGGCCCCCGACTTCACCGCCGAGACCACTCAGGGAACCCTGTCCCTGTCTGATCTCCTCGCCGCCTCGTCGCGCGGCGTCGTCGTCTACTTCTACCCGAAGGCCTCCACGCCCGGCTGCACGAAGGAGGCCTGCGACTTCCGCGATTCCCTGGCCTCGCTCCAGGGTGCCGGCTACTCGGTGATCGGCGTCTCGGCCGACTCGATGGCCGCCCTCGAGCGCTTCACTGAGAAGCAGTCTCTCACCTTCCCGCTGGCCTCCGACCCGGATCACGAGATTCTCGAGGCGTACGGTGCGTGGGGTGAAAAGAAGAACTACGGCCGCACCTATGTGGGCATTATTCGCTCGACCGTGGTCGTCAACCCCGACGGTACGGTCGCCCTGGCCCAGTACAACGTGAAAGCAACGGGTCACGTGGCTCGTCTGCGTAAGGCGCTCGGTATCGACTAACCCCGTTGCTTTTCAAGTAACTAGCACATATGATTGTCAAGAAACTGACAGCTAGTTACTAATGGAGGAGTTATGGGGGCCAGGACGCCTGACGCGTATCGAATCGGTGCGGGGCAGGTGACGAAGGACTATCCGGCCGATGCTGCGCCCATGCGTCTGCGCAAGCAGCCCAGCCTGCCCACGATGTCCCGTGCGCCCGAGTCCTCTCCCGCCGAACAGGTCGTCACCGCCGAGGTCGCGGTGGTTCGACGCAAGGCTTCCGGTGCGCCTCGCTCCTCGAATGATTCTCGTCCCTCGAAGGACGCTGTCACGGTAGCGCAGCAACAAGCTGTTGCGCGCGGCGATGCTCCCGCACAGACTGGGGGGATCGCCCAGCCTCCCACTCCCGCCCGCGAATATGCGCATCGTGACGAGGCAGGGGTGGCCTTCGAGGCTGACCAGCACCCCGGTGTCCCTGTCCATCGCGACTGGCATCGCACGACCATGCGCGTTGTGGGCGTGTCCGCACAACGAGATGGTGGGCAGCAGCGCGCGGTTGCTGAGGCGTCGTCCCCGGAGCGGGGGAGCGCGCAGGCATCCCATGTCGGAGGTGCTTCTCGGCGTGAGGCGCAGGCTCGCCGTGCTGGCCAGATTGAGTCGCGGCTGGAGCGTCGCGACCGTTCGGCGCGTCATGGGCAGCGCCACCATGGCCTCGTCATGTTCCTCCTTGGCTTCATCTCCGCGCTCATGATTGTTGCGGCCGTAGTTGGTGGACTGTTTATTGCGCGGTCGACGGGTTCTTCCGGGTTCACGAACGCCGTCGACTCCTGCCATGCACGTGGTTTGCATGCTCGCTTGGCCAGCGATGAGAGCTCGCTGACCCTCGAGGCCTTCTCCGATAGTGGGGATAGCCTGACGACGCCGATCTTCCAGTGCGTGCTCGGCAAGCTTGGCACCCCCGCGGCCGTGCGCGAGCGGATGTACGCGACCCGCGCGATCGATGGCACCCAGTCGGAGGAGTGGGGCGCCTATAAGGCGACCTGGACATACGAGCCGGACCAGGGCTTGACCGTCATCGTCAGCTCCCGCTGACGGCGTGATCGGCCCGGGGGAGGGTCATCATCTGAGATATGTTTTTCCGCATTGCCATGTATCGCTCGTAAAATGAGCGGGTATTTCAATGCGTGAAGGAGTATCTCGTGTCCGATTCGCAGCCCGCCGTGCCTGCGGCACCCGCCGCCCCCGTGGGGGAAGATGTCGCACTGGCGATCCGAGGCCTCGTCAAGATTTATGGCAACCTCGTCGCCGTCGCCGACCTGTCCCTCGACATCCCCACCGGATCCTTCTACGGGATCGTTGGTCCTAACGGCGCTGGTAAAACGACGACGCTGACCATGGCCACCGGCCTGCTCACCCCCGACCGGGGGACGGCGTTCGTTCATGGCGTCGACGTGTGGGCGCGAACCCAGGAAGCACGCGCCCTCCTCGGCGTCATGCCCGACGGCATGCGGCTTCTCGACCGCCTCTCCGGCCCTGACTTCCTCGTCCACGTGGGCATGCTGCACGGTCTGGACGCGTCCGTCGCCCGCGAGCGCGCTCAGGAACTCCTCGCGGCCCTCGACCTGGCCGAGGCCGGGAAGAAGCTGATCAGCGACTACTCGGCGGGCATGACGAAGAAGATCGCGCTGGCCGCCGCCCTCATTCACTCCCCGCGAGTCCTGGTCCTCGACGAGCCTTTCGAGGCCGTCGACCCTGTCTCTGCGGCCAACATCCGCCAGATTCTCACCGACTACACCAAGCGCGGTGGCACCGTCATCCTGTCCTCGCACGTGATGGCAACCGTCCAGCAGCTGTGTACGCACGTGGCCATCATCGACAAGGGGCGCGTGCTCGTTGCTGGAACCACCGACGAGGTAGCCCAGGGCGGCGACCTGGGGGAGCGCTTCACCTCCCTGGTTGGCGGCGTCCACTCCGAGGAAGGCCTGTCGTGGTTGGGCAACTGATTCGCCTTAAGCTCCGCATCATCTGGAACACCGTCCGCAAACAGACGGTTGTCCTCGTTCTCGCAGTCCTCGGCGTCCTGTACTTTGGCGCAATCTACGCCTCCGTGCTCCTGGGCACCGCCTTCCTCGCTCGCTCCGACGAGGCCTCCCTGGCCACGCCGGTGATGCCGATTGCTGGGCCCTTCATCTTCCTGCTGTGGTTGGTCCTCCCGATCATCTTCGCCTCGATGGACAACTCTCTCGATCCCGTGCGCCTGTCGCCCTACGTGGGACCCAGCAAGCGCCTCGGGGCGGGGTTGGCCGCCTCGACGGCGGTCGGTCCCGGCGGGCTCCTGTCCGCGATGATCCTCTTCCTGCCCGTCTGGTTCGCGCTGTGGCGCGCCCAGTGGCTTGAGGCGCTCGGCTGGTTCATCGCTGGGCTCGTGACGCTGCCTCTCGCGGTGCTCTGGGCGCGCGCGGTTGGGACCTGGTTCGCCGTACGTCTGGACAGCTCGAGCAAGAAGGATGCTGTCACAGCGCTGGGCGCCGTCGTCTTCATGCTGGTGCTGACCCCCTTGGGTTACTGGATGTCTTTGCTGACCCGGAACTTTTCCCTTGAGGCCTTCAAGGCGGGTGTGAACGTTGCACTGTGGACTCCCTTCGGCGCACCTTTTGGCGTTGTTGCCTCTCTGCTCGAGGGCGCGTGGGTGGCCGCGGCGATCCGCGCTCTCATCACGGTCGTGACCGCCGTCCTCGGTTGGCGCGCATGGCTCGCCGTCCTGCGCCCCGTCATGAGCGGCTACGCCGGTGAGATCAGCGCCGACGCGCAGCGCGCCATCGACGAGGGACGCCACCTCATCGACGAATCCCTCGAAGAAGAAGCGCGCAGTCGCCGCTCCGAGCAGTCGCGAGCCGCCGGCCTGCGCAGCGTCGACCTGTTCACGCGCCTCGGCCTCGGCGTGCGCAGCGCTTCCCTGGCCGCGCGTACGCTGCGCTACTGGATCGTCGATACGCGTCTAAACATGAACATGGCGCTTGCGCTGCTGTTCCCGATTGTTGCGATCTTCATGGGGCGGCTGGTTGCTGAGGGGCAGTCGTTCGCTTTCTCGGCGGGTATCTTCCTCTACCTGGTGCCCATCACGACGGGCCTGACGACCGGCGCGCTCATGCAATACGACTCGACGGGCGCGTGGATCGTGGTCTCGTCGGGGATGAGCGGTCGCGAGGAACGTCGCGGACGCCTCGTCGGTTCGCTCATTGTGTTAGTACCCCAGGTCATCGGCTACCTCATTCACGATTCCGTCACCGGTGCGAGTGCCACCGATTTCGTGTTCCACCAGGTGATAGGCGTCGTTCTCTTTGCGGGTGCGGCCGCGACGACCCTCGTCGTGAACGCGCGGTGGGTGTACCCCGTGCAGCCTCCGGGCACGTCCCCGCTCGCGACGAAGGGGACCGGTTCCTTCCTGATGACGATGCTGCTGCAGCTCGTGGGCTTCGCGGGTACCGCGCTTCTGCAGATCCCGTCCTACGTGCTGCTCGTGCTGGCATCCTTCGGATTGGTTCCCCACTGGGTTGCCTACGTCGTGGCCCTCGCGTGGTCGGTCCTCGTCCTTGAGGCAGCGGTCCGCATTGGCGGGCGCGTGTGGGACCGCTACTCGGTCGCCGCGCTCACGTCGATCCGCAGCTGGCCGGGACACTGATCTCGTCTGCACTGCATGTACGAGGCCGGGGTTGCCCACTGGGGTGCCCCGGCCTCGTTGTCGGACGCTGTGGCGCACTGTGCCGGAGGGGTAGTGGTGTTTTGTCTCTTCACCCAAATAAGGCGGGGCGCCGGCGATTCACCGGCACCCCGCCTATGACTATGACACGCGAATTAAGAGCGCTTCCTCCGCATTGCCGCGGCGCCAATAGTGCCCGTGACGGCAGCGAGCACCAGCACATCGCCGGTGAGAGCACCGGTCTTGGCGAGCTGCGTTGCAGGCGTAGGAGGAGCCGAGGGCGTCACCGTCGTCGGTGTAGGCGTCGGACCGGGCTTGAAGGACAGTCGCGTCACGTCGGGATGCGCCTCGCTCGTCGTGAACGTCAGGGTGTGCTTCATGAGCGGAGCTTCATCCCATCCGGCAGAAGGGCCAGTCATGGGGGGCCTCCATCCGGCGGAATAAGGGGTGTCTGTAGGGGGACATGCGGGCGATGGGGGATCAAATACTGTTCCAACAACAGAATGAGGCTCGGCCGGTTTGACAGCGTCGTAGTCATCCATCGTCGGAGGGCATGCGGGTGAAGGCTGCCCGGGCCTGACCATGACACCGAGTTGTTTCTCAACATCAACCGAGATAGTGCCCTGCGTGAGGTGATCGATCTGGTAATCCACGTCGGCAGTAGCGGATTCAGTGAAGGCAATCTTCTGAATAGTGATCACCGCATCACCGTGGAGCGCACCCATCGCGTCCTTGAGGGCTGCGATGGTGGTGATCTCCTCGGGGTTATCGAAGTCCACGGTAACCGTTGCGGTCTGTCCGTTAACTGCCACTGTCTTCGCTGAGAAGCCCCGGGGAAGCCCAGTCACCGAGATGGCCGAGGGATCAGAAAACTTCAGCTGCGAAGGAAGAGTGATCTGGGTTGTGAAGCCCAAGTGAGCATTCTTCAGTGCAATATCGTCGAAAGCGTTAGGCGTCTTGTCGTATTCCTCGAGGAGCTCCGCAATGCGTCCACCGCGAAGGTCATCCAAGTGAACGACGTTCTCAATGGTCAGAAGAGAATCTTTGCTCTCGGCGTAGATCTTTTCCGTCTGAGTCGGAGTGTTCCCCTCCAGGCCGACCTTAAAATCGGTGTCGATTGTCGGGTCATCGCCATTGACTGGAAGAGAGCCAAATACCTTCTTGTACTTGTAAATGCCGGTCAGGCCATCCGCAGACAACTCCTGAGTGGAGAATTCGTAGTCGGGAATTCCCGCGGCGTGGAAGAAGTTTGGCCCGGTTTTCGGGGGCTGTAAGTCGTGGCCGTCCTCTTCATCAACCCAGCGTGTTGTCCGGGTTGGTGCGGACGCGAAGCAGTCGGTAGGCGACTGTGCGAGTGCCAGGGTCTTTGTATCGAAGTGAAAGACCTGGGCGGGGGTGGTCGATGATGCGAAGAAGTTGAACGTACCTGTCACGGTAATCTGTTCGCTGGCCAGTTGAGTCGCTTCCGCGGGGTCAATTGCGCCAACGGCATAGGGGACCTGGACCTTGATCGTGTGCTGATCGGGGTTGGCTTTCTCTGCATCGTAGATATCGAGCAGCTGCTGCCAGTTCAGATCCCTGAGGTGGATGTTCGCAGTGACCTGTGTGCGCTCAGCGCCCGGGGAGAACGAGGTGTAGGCGAGCATTGACGAGGTGGATTTCGCGCGAGACGTTCCCAGCGTGACTGCCTCAGGAACACTCACGGTCAGCGTGATATCGGCGGTGTCGTTGCTGTCGGAGTCATGAGGGGAGAGCCCCTGTGCAGCCGCAGCGCGGATTTCTGCCTCGTGGCCTGCCAGAAGGGCAGTGATCGGAATTTCCAGCACGACGGTGCCGTGATAGGTCGTGATCACAGGGGTCGTATTGCACACCGTCGTGCTTGTTGATGAGACGTATTGTGAGAGGGAGAAGGGCTGGGCATCGGCTTGTGCACTGCGTGGCGCAAACATTGATACCGTACCTGCAGCGACAAGAGCCAAACCAGCGCCCGTAGCTAGAACTCTCCGGCTTTTCCTCATGATGTTCCCCAGTCGTATGTGTGCGAATTAAACGGAATGAGTCATGATTTTTCAGTATACACATTGTTGACACAATTACATCATCTCTTGCAAGCTCAGCTGTGGTTTGACTGCTCTATAAGGCGCGGGCACATCGCATGCGGGTGATTCCCATGTGCTTCGCAGTGCACTCAATGACCTTGCTGTGACCGCTCATGAAACATGGCCGACTTATGGGTGATGTGCGCGTACTGGGTGAGTTTTGTATCGCATGTGGTGTCGATGCCTGGCTAAGCGATGGAAAACAGCATGACAAGCCGCCCGATTGGAGGCTGCCGCGAGGCCTGGC